>JANNZE010000137.1:0-2156 GCA_031410455.1 Chitinophagaceae bacterium
GTTTACAGCTACAAGGCTTTTTTGTTGATGCAGATTTTAGCGTGCATTTCTTTTTTTACTCCCTTTTGTAATAGGTGAAAATAGTTGTCTCAATATTTTAAATAAGTACCCTTTTCTTAAACATTAATATGTTGATGTTCATTTTTTTTAATTTAAATTACTTTACTTTTTTAACATTGCTTTTTAACTGCCACTTCTCTGAATAATTATAAGAATGAATCAATTAAATAAATTTTTACTGATAGATGATGATGCTGATGACAGTGAATTACTGAAAGAAGTAATTGAAGACATGTTACCTTTTTCCAATGTATGCGTGGTTTCAAATGGGGCAGATGGGCTACAAAAGCTGGATGATTTCCATCCTGATTTTATTTTCCTGGATATTAATATGCCTGTAAAAAATGGCTTCGAATGCCTGGAAATGATCAGGCAAAAAAAGCAATTCGACAAAATGCCTGTAGCCATCTACTCCACCTCCGGGAATGCCCACCAGATCCAGAAAGCATATGATGGCCGGGCAAATATGTACATAAAAAAACCCGGAACATTTCCCGCCATTAAGAAAATAGTTGAACAGGTTATCCGGCTCAACCTTAATAACTATGTTCCGCCTCCGCCTGAGTTCAGTAATTTTCTGATAGCGGGATGAGGATGCGGGATGCGGAATACTGAAGACTGGAGACTGGAGACTTGATACTGGATACTGGAAAATGGATATTAGATACTGGATACTAGATGCAAATAATATAATTTCTATTCTAGTTCCATTACATCCGACCCATCCAGCAATGGTATATCTGAAATAGAAGCACCGGCTATGCCTTTAACAGCACCATAAAATCCACTCGTATTCAATAGTACTTTTTCCAGTTGTTTTTCTCTTTCCTTCCACATTTTTTCCATTTGTACGCGCTCCCTGGTGATGCTGTTGCGCATTGACATAAATCCTTCCACGATCGCCTCTATTTGTCCGCGGAATTCAATACCTGTCAGGTAATCGTACAGCATGTGCATTTTATCGCCTTTATTTTCCTGGCTGGCTTGCTTTTCATACAATTGTATAATACCATGACGGATCACGCAGGCTACACTTACCAATTCATCAAAACTGCAAACCCATACGCCATCTTTTTCTCCAAAGCATTCCATTCCCTTAGGATAAGTTTGCGTTACCAATATCGCTACATCAGCCCCACGGCTGCGCATATCTGATTTCAGTTTATCGATCCAGTTGTTACTCCAGGCTTTGGTTCGTTTGCTTTCATAAATGATTTTACCACAGTCTTTCCCTGTATTACTTCTCACCACCTGTATGCAATCCGCTCCTTCCACGCCCTTACCCACTTCATCAATTATATCGAAAGTGAAATTCTCGCGAAGGATCTTTTCCAGCAATAATTCCTGTGCTTCACCCTGGCGCTGCATCGAACTTTGTTCTGATTTGCGACGCATTTCCTCTGCCAGTTTTTTCTGTTCTTCCAGCTGCATCTGCATTTCCTTGAATTTCAATGCATACTCCGATTCTTTTAAAGCATTTTTTTCCTGCTCCTGTTTGCGTATCGTTTCTGTTATGGATAATCGTTCTTCCTGCATTTTTTTCTGTACCTGCAATTCCAGTTCGGCTTCTTTTTCCGCCAGAGCTTTCTGCATCTGTAAATATTCCAGTTCCTTTTTGCGGGCCTCTTTTAATTTTTCTTCCGCTGCAGAGTTGGATTGCTGTAATAACTGAACCTGGTTTTCAAAATCAGCAGCAATAGATTTTTTAAGTTTCTCCTGTAACTCTATTTCCATTCGCTGCGATTCTTTCTGCATACGCTCTGCAAAAAGTTCATTCTCCCTCTTTTTCTTTTCTTCAAATTGCTGAAGGTTATTTTCCAGCTGCTTCTTGTCCTTTTCTATTTCTGAAAGAGAATCATTCAGTTTCTTTTGAAATTCCTGCTGGTATTTCTGTTCTATTTCTGTTGCAAGTACATTTTCCACATCGAAGGTGTTGCCACAATTAGGACATTTTATATTGTTTGCCATTATATGAATCTATAGGTTAAGAAAGACAGTAAATAATTAATCTTTAAAATTATTTCAAAAGTTCCGGATCATTTGTATTTGCAATCAAAAAATGTATTAAAACAGATGCAGTATATTTTTTTCCTGCA
>JANNZE010000138.1:0-2514 GCA_031410455.1 Chitinophagaceae bacterium
AAAAGCATTTGATGTAAAATTCTCTAACAAAGAAAATGTGTTGGACTATGTGTGGGCAACCAGCTGGGGTGTTTCCACCAGGCTTATTGGTGCGTTGATCATGGCACACAGTGATGACCAGGGACTGATACTTCCGCCTAAAATTGCACCATTGCAGGTTGTGATCGTTCCGATTTACAAGGGAGAAGAAAGTAAAGCCATCATTGATGAAAAGGCGAACCAGATCATGCAGGATTGTAAAAGACTGGGCATTTCTGTGAAATACGATAATCACGACAATACCCGACCGGGATGGAAATTTGCAGAATATGAACTGAAAGGTGTTCCGGTGAGAGTGGCCATGGGAATGCGTGACCTGGAACAGAATGTAGTGGAAATTGCACGCCGCGATACAAAAGAAAAGCAAACCATTTCCCTCGATAATCTTGCGGAAAGTATCCAGTCGTTACTGGAAGATATTCAGCAGAATATGTACAATAAAGCTTTGGCTTTCCGAAATGAACGAATCACAAAAGCAGATACCTGGGATGAATTCATGGCTTTGCTGGAATGCAAAGGTGGTTTCATCTCTGCTCACTGGAATGGAAAACCGGAAACAGAGGAAAAGATCAAGGAAATGTCAAAGGCAACCATTCGTTGTATACCACTGAACAATGTGCAGGAAGAAGGCAAATGTATTCTTACCGGAGAAAGCAGTACGCAACGCGTATTGTTTGCCAGAGCGTATTGATCATTTTTCTTTTGTAGCCAGGTAATTATAATCTGCCAGGAGTTTTTCAAGAAATTCTATAACAGGAAGATCTGAACGGATATCAAGCACTTCCATTACTTTATACTGAACACGGTGAAGTAAGGGAGTGTTTTTGTTTTTTTCAGCCTGCACCAGCACATTTTTGATGGTGTTGATGTCACCGTCTGTAAGTTGCATCACCTGCGGAAAGGAAACAACATAATTTTCCGATTCTATATTCATAAAAACGGTATCCACCACAGTAAGATCACTTTTTGTATTTACTACTACTGTACCGGCAGCCAGGTCACCGATCCTTTGCGTATTTTTGGTAACCACCATACAAATAACTGCGCCAATACCCAGGATCGCAGTCGCCATTATATAGGCATACATGGCCTGTGCACTGAATAAAACATAGCCGAATAAAAAGGGCCATTCAAAAAATTTTGTGATCCAGCGGAGTAAATACTGCCCGAGCGTGGGTTCACCTCCGTCTAAACTGATCACCCTGATACGCATGATCTTTTTTCCGGCCGTTTGGCCATTCAGAAATGTTTCACATAACAAAGAATACAATAACATAGGCAGGGAAATCACCAGTATGTCAAATCCCTGGTGATCATTCAGGCCGATATCCATTCCGTCATAAAGGAACGACTTCATGCACCAGATATAGATCACGATGATCACAAAATCGAAAATATAGGCCATCAGCCGCTTATGAAAAGGAGCGATCTCAAATTCCAGGTTGATATTAAAGGCTGTTTGGATGCTGATTAAACCCATTATTGCAATTTACCTGCACAAAATGTAAAACGATATTTTTTTATTAAAAGATTTTGCTTCAAATTGTACAACTGGTAAAAACGTAATGAGAGAAGCCCTGTTTATAAAAAAAAATGCGGAAAAATGGAAACGTTTCCAGGAATCAGAATCACTGGATCCTGATGAAACTGCAGAACGTTTTACAACGCTCATCGATGATCTCAGCTATGCAAAAACATTTTACCCAAGAAGCCGGGTAACGCGTTGGATCAATGGGATAACTGCATCTATCTACCAGGATATTTATAAAAACAAAAAAGAGAAATATACAAGGATCATTGATTTCTGGAAATTTGAATTGCCCTTGCTGTTCCGGCAATACCAGCGCATACTTTTATTTACCACGGTATTGTTCTTTCTGTTTGTGATTACCGGTTATTTATCGGCTGATAACAACCCGGATTTTATCAGAGGTGTACTTGGAGATAATTATGTAAATGTTACAGAAGAAAATATTAACAAAGGAGATCCTTTTGGTATTTACCAGTCGGGCTCCCCGTTTACTATGTTCATCACTATTGCATTCAATAATATCAAAGTGGCTTTTTTTACTTTTTTGGGAGGATTTTCCTGTGGCTTTTTTACTTTGACCACCTTATGGAGCAATGGTGTGATGCTGGGCAGTTTTCACCAGTTCTTTGCAGCGCATGGCCTGGGATTGCAATCCATTCTTGTAGTATGGATTCATGGAACCATTGAGATCAGTTCTATCATCATTGCCGGTACAGCAGGTTTCATCCTTGCAGATGGAATTTTATTTCCTAAAACATTTACGAGAATGCAATCCTTCCGCCGTGCAGCTAAAGATGCAGCCAAGCTGATGGTTTGCCTCGTGCCTTTTTTTATCATTGCGGGATTTTTAGAAAGTTACATCACACACCAGTTAGGAGCTTCTATCAATCAGAACCCACAACTGCTTCCTGTATGGTTAAGTATCGGAATTTTATTTTTATCGG
>JANNZE010000139.1:0-4026 GCA_031410455.1 Chitinophagaceae bacterium
CAACTCCATCTCACTGAAATCATTTACTTCATTATACAACGTATCCCTTTCTATAGGTTTGCGTTTTGCCTGCCGGATCAATGTAACCAGTTGCTCTGTTGTCATGGTAGGAGATTGTTCTTCACTTCCTGCCATAGAGTATATTCTGGTGGTATCGTCGATCGTTCCGTCTATATCGTTCACTCCGAATGCGAGTGACAATTGTACATTATGTCTTCCCAGCATTGGCCAGTAAGCTTTCAGGTGAGGGAAATTATCGAGATAGATCCTTGCGATCGCATAGAGCCGCATATCTTCAATTACCGTTGATTCCTTAACATCACTCATGTCATTGTTGTGATTGCGGAATTTAAGTGGAATGAAAGTATTAAAGCCCTTGGTTTTATCCTGCAGATCTCTGAGCCTGCTCATATGATCGATACGGTGTTCATATTTTTCAATATGTCCGTACAGCATTGTTGCATTACTGTGCATGCCCAGTGTATGAGCGGCTTCATGAATTTCCAGCCAGCCGTCGCCACTCACTTTATCTGCAGCAATGATTTCTCTTATTTCCGGGTGAAAAATTTCTGCACCACCGCCGGGTAAAGATTGCAGGCCTGCATCTTTTAAGATTTGCATGCCTTCGGCAATACTTACTTTAGCTTTGCGGAACATATAGTCCAGTTCAACTGCTGTGAAAGCTTTAATATGAAGTTCAGGCCTGTGTGCATGAATTTTCTGAATGAGTTCAGTAAAATAATTCAGGTTCATTTTCGGATGAACACCACCAACGATATGCACTTCGGTTACTGCTTTTCCATCATAGGATTTTACGATATCCACCATCTGATCGATGCTCAGTTCCCAGCCTTCTTCCCGGTTAGAATATAATCTTGAATAAGAGCAGAATTTACAACTGAATACACAAACATTGGTTGGCTCTATATGAAAATTCCTGTTGAAATATGTTTTATCACCGTGCAGTTTTTCTCTTATATAATTGGCAAGTGTTCCAGCAAATCCCAGGCTGGCAGATTCAAAAAGTGTGATGCCATCTGCATCAGAGATACGCTGCCCGGCCAGTACTTTTTCCCCGATAATTTTCAATGCCGGGGTAGGAGCCTGTTGTATCAGATTTTCAATTATTGCTGCCATCTTCAAAATTTTTGCAAAGTTACTCTTGTACGCTCTTCTAACATCATTAATAAAACTTTGTTTGCTTTTTTAATAAACATTAACTTCCCAGATCCAAACCAGGCAGTGACTTTTGTACCTGCCTCTGGCTGATTGAATACTAACCAAAACAACATAATGAGCATCAAAACAAAGCTTACCGTAATGAGTTTCCTGCAGTTTTTTGTGTGGGGAGCCTGGCTTATCACCATCGCAACCTATTATTTTTCCAATAATATGGGAACCGGTGCCCAATTCGGCCGGTTATTTTCCACGCTGGCCTTATCGTCTTTATTTATGCCTGCCCTTACAGGAATCATTGCTGATAAATGGATCAATGCTGAAAAATTATATGGCATTCTTCATATACTGTACGGTGCTATTTTATTTTTAGTTCCGCAGGTAACCAATGCCAATGATCTTTTCTACGTGATATTCGCCGCAATGATCTGCTATATGCCAACGATCTCCTTATCCAATTCTATTGCCTATACCATTCTCAAGAACAATCATTTCGATGTGGTAAAAGTTTTTCCACCGATCAGGGTTTGGGGAACGATTGGTTTTATTGTAGCGATGTGGATCACCAATCTTTCCGGCAGTAAAGCCAATGCCAATCAATTTCTCATTGCCGGCGCAATGGCAATCGTTTTAGGTTTATATTCTTTCACTTTACCTAAATGTCCGCCTCAACATAACATTTCCAAAAATGCTTCATGGCTGGAACAACTGGGACTGACTTCTTTCAAATTGTTCGCAAAATATAAGATGGCGCTTTTCTTTTTGTTTTCTATGTTACTGGGTGGTGCTCTGCAATTAACTAATATGTATGGCGACACTTTCCTGGATGATTTTAAAAACAATCCTTTATATGGTCCTGATGCTTTCGTAGTGAAATATTCCACTATCATTATGTCTATCTCGCAGATTTCCGAAACCGCATTTATTCTTACCATTCCATTCTTTCTGAAAAGATTCGGAATTAAGAATGTGATGTTATTTTCTATGATTGCATGGGTATTGAGATTTACTTTATTCAGTTATGGCAATCCGGGAGATGGCCTATGGATGATTATCATTTCGTGTATAGTATATGGAATGGCCTTTGATTTTTTCAATATTTCCGGTTCTCTTTTCGTGGAAACAACCACAGATCCATCTATACGTTCCAGTGCACAGGGTTTATTTATGATGATGACGAACGGAGTAGGAGCTTTCCTGGGAAGTACGATCAGTGGTATAATGATCGATAAATATTATTTATTACCTGGAGGTCAGAAAGACTGGCAGGGGATATGGCTGGCTTTTGGAATTTATGCTGCAGTGATCGCTGTTTTGTTCGCGGTCATGTTCAAACATAAACATGATAGGAATGCAGTGGCGGCTGTAGAAATGGGACATTAATAAGTTTTTTTAAAAAATATCAGTAAAAAAGAAGCCTCCAAAATGGAGGCTTCTTTTTTATACTAAGTTGTGAAATGAAAGTAAAAAATATCTGAAATATTCTTTTCTATCATTCATAATTCAAAATTAATTACTTCAGCGCTTCAATTTTCTTCACAAAATTAGCCTTTGGCTGAGCGCCCACTAATTTGTCCACTACCTGCCCGTTTTTTACAAACAGTATAGCCGGAATGCTGGTAATACCGTAATTCATGGAAACCTGCGGGTTGTGATCTACATTTACTTTTCCAATCTTTACGCTGCCTGCATATTCTTTTGATAATTCTTCGATAACCGGGCCGATCGCTCTGCAGGGTCCACACCATTCTGCCCAAAAATCTATTACAGATAATTTATCTGAATCCAAAACTTCCGTTTTGAAATTTGCGTCTGTGAATTCGAGTGCCATAATAACTTATTTTATTTGTTAGGTTGATTGAATTGCAAATTTATTACCATTATGCGATTTGTCAATTTATGACATATCCACAACGCTTTTTTGTCAGTTAATTTCTTAATTGCTCATAATTACCGAGACATCTATCAATTTATTGTTATTGAGGTAAACTGCCATTTCATCATTCATGGTAAAACCGGTCTCTAAAGTAGAAAGTTCTACCTTATAATTCTCTTCTATATCAAAAACATTGAATTTTAATGCGGTTTTTCCCGGGTATTGACCCAGGTTAGCCGTCATAAAATCAACAAATTGTTCATCTATTACACTTGCCGGAACTTCAATACAAACCTGTCGCGTTAAGGTGGTCTTTACCGTATCCAACAGGTGGATTTTATTCACTTTGAATTCATATTCTGTTCCATTATAACGCTGCCGGAAGGTACCTTCCACCATCAGGATCAATCCATTCTTTAAATACTTTTCATATTTCACATAATCCTCACTCCACAACATAAATTCACTTTTCCCGGAATAATCTTCCAGCTTCAGTGAACCGAAATTTTTACCCAGTTTTGTTTTGCGATGTTGTGCATCAATAACAAGGCCTGCCACACGAAATGTTTTGGACGGAGGCTGAATGATGTTCATTGCATTTTTATGTACATCAAATTCGCCGAGTGGAGTGATGTTATAATGCGTGAGTTCGAATTTGAAATTATCCAGCGGATGTCCGCTCAGGTACATACCTGTTACTTCCTTTTCAAACTCCAGTTTTTCTTCCAGCAACCACTGATTACATTCCGGAAGTTTTGGGGGCATGATCTCGGGCATTTCCATCTCACCAAATAAAGTGTGCGTAGAAGAGGAGGACTGTGTCTGAAAAACAGCACCGAATTTTATAATTTTTTCCAGAGAAGAACTATCGCCCGGTGGCTGGTATAAATATTGTGCCCGGTGCATTTCAGAAAAGCAATCGAACGCTCCTCCGTGTACCAGTGATTCCAAAGATTTTTTGTTCACTGAACGCT
>JANNZE010000140.1:0-2731 GCA_031410455.1 Chitinophagaceae bacterium
GCATCCGGTAACCATCCCGGGAAAAATACTTCTTTCGTTAATCCGATTTTATCAATTTTACTTTTTAATTCAGTGTAAAATGGTTCCATTGGTTTCCCACCTATAACAAGCCGGGTATTGTGGTTGAGTTTATGTAGTTCTTTATAAGATTCCACAACATCCATAGCCCCTTTTGTTTCTGTCATTTGTCCGGTGATTCCTATTATACAAACATCTTCATGCCAACCAGTTTTTTCGATGAATAATTTGGATCTTTCTGTTGTTTTTTCAGGGATGTGTATACCGTTGTAAA
The DNA here is from genome assembly GCA_031410455.1 of Chitinophagaceae bacterium. GTDB lineage: Bacteria > Bacteroidota > Bacteroidia > Chitinophagales > Chitinophagaceae > Ferruginibacter. Next base: position 293 of record JANNZE010000140.1, read on the forward strand.
TGGTTTTTATTTTATCTGGAGAACAACCAAGGCTGATCGTTCGCAACCTTACCGATTCAGATATAGCAATGAAATTATCGATCACCTTACTGTAGAAACCAAACGTTTTTTTCTGGAAGTTGATTGCCGGTGCAGGATCATGCATGTGACAAACAACTTTAATTTTTGTGAATAAAAGTACAGGATACAATAAAATCAGTTCATGATGGTTTGCGAAATACAGGATATCCGGTTTGATCTTATTCTTCAGTTTGATAAAATCATAATACAGTTTAGGTAATTTGATTAGGGAATGTAAAGACATCTTTATATTCAGTGCATCCATTTTGCGACTGAACATTCCAAGCCAGCTGTAACTGAACGGGATATTTTTTTTTGCAAGCATTTTTTCCATATCACCATTCCCGAATGTTGTTAAAAGAAAATGGCTTTGAACATTTTCGGGAAATGAAGAAAAGAAATCAATGGTTATATGCTGTAATCCAAAACAAAATCCACTCGGGATGATGGCAAGAATTGTAAGGTTGTTGTTTTTATTCACTGAAAAAAGAAGAAGGCCATGTAGCCTCGCGGATATTTATAGGTAAATCATTCTTCGGAACAAACACAGTTTTGAAGGCGTCAACAGAACCTGGCTCCCATTCCTGGGATTCTTTATGGCTCGATTTGTCAAACTTATTTTTAATTCTTGAATTATCGCCGAGCCAGCAGCCGTGATGAAAAACGCCGGTTGGTTCAGGACAAGTAATAAAACCATAAAGTAATGCAGAATAATCTTTCACTTTCAGCATTTTGAACAACTTCGATAAACGGGATTCATTCCAACTCACGATTCTTCTTTGCTCAAATAATACACCTGGTTTAATAAAACCAAAATGGGTGAAATCAATGATCTCTTTCGGTACTCTTTGGTTCCAGGTGCGTAAATAATTATATCCTGTAATACGCATTCCCCGGGGATTATTTTGTGTCAGGTGTTCAATAATGGCGGGTAAGGTAGCTGCATCGTAAATTTCATCTGCATCAATTATCCAGAAATAATCAGGAGCCGCATGAAATTTTTTGATGATAGAAAAATCATTACCGTGGGTTTTTGTATTTTTAAAACTTTTATTGTTGAAGGCCAGCATTTCCATATTCCGGGCAGCCGCTTCATCCGGTAATCGCCTTACAATAAAATTAATTTTCCCGGCAGGATCCGGATAATTCAAAACCATATCTGCAGTTTTATCAGGTATTACTGATTTGCCATACCAGTCACGATCATACTGGCTTATAATAGAGATATTACTGCAATATGGATAAATTGTGTCGAGTTGTGGCTTAATAAATATTTCCTCATTTAAAGCAAGTATAATGGCATGTATCTTTAAAGGAGAATTCATTTAATATCAGAATTTTTCTTTTTGATGCAATTCAGAAAAATCAATTTTTTAGATTTCTCATAATACTTTTCTTTTTCAGTATTTCCCAATATGGTAAAATCATTTTTCAGAAAAGTACTCATTTCTTTTTTATAAGTCACATACACCGCATCAACATCCGGGGTAAAGTCATCTTCAAAAACAGTTGGAGTGATATTTATATAAAATGATGGTGATTTCGATGCTTTTGATCTCAATAATAAACAATGCACTGGAACCCTGATCCTGTTATCAAACAAGGTAACCATTGCATCTATATATTTTCCCTTTTTCAATTTCTGTGTAGCGTTACCTTTTGAAAAACCTGTACGCTGTGACGACATCCGGCCGGCACCGAGGAAATCCGGGCATAATATAATCAGTTTTCCTCCCGGCTTTAAAATACGCATGCATTCCGATAACAATTCTGATGGATTAGTACTGTGTTCAATTACGAAAGTGGAAAATACAAGGTCAAAATATGCATCATCATACGGTAATTTGTTTGCGGTGGTAAACTGTTTAAAATGAGCCAGGGGATATGCAGCCTGGTTTCTTTTTATTAATTCTTCAGAAAAATCACAACCGTAATATTTATTTTGATACTGCTGATAATGCTTCAGGACATTCGCACTGCCACATCCGAACTCACAAATAACTTCAGAATCTTTCACTGCACTGATAATTGTTTTATATCCTTCTTCATGATCATCAATCCAGTTGTCTGCAGTGAAATTTATATCTCCATAATAATTTTTATTACTGGCATAAAATGATGATAGTTTTAAATCCAGTAAATTTATTTCCTCCCGGTATTCATTTTTAATTCCCGGAACCCAATTAATTTTTCTTGTTATCACTGAATGCTTTCTGCAGGTTTACAATATAAATGGTAACTCATTAATTTAGGTTCCATTTCAACATCTTTATAAAAGTCTTCTTTATTTTTAAATATCAACCCTTTATTACCAGACCATCTCAGAAGAATTCTTTTCCATTTCGGCATTCTTTCCTCTACCAAAAATGAAAAATATTC
>JANNZE010000141.1:0-2562 GCA_031410455.1 Chitinophagaceae bacterium
CCGGGAGATAACACTGCCGTACTGCAAAATACCATTGAGCAATCAAAAGAAATTACGCTTACACACTTGCAGGATATTCTCACTCTTGAATTTTCATCACTTGACCTTACTGCTTCGGCTCAAAATAAATACCGTTACCAATTGGTTGGTGTAGATAAGGATTGGGTAGAATCTGGTACCCGCCGTACAGCCACTTATTTACATTTACCGGCAGGAAAATATATTTTTAAAGTGCAGGGTAGCAACAGCCAGGGCATCTGGAGCGATAAGATCGCCGAACTGCAGATAACCATATTGCCGCCCTGGTGGTTCAGTTGGTGGGCTTACATGGTTTATATTATACTGCTGGGCTTCGGCATCCGCACTTATTTTAAATTCAGCGTAAACAGGGCCAAACTAAAATCGCAATTAAATTTTGAACAACTGGAAGCGAAAAGAGTAAAAGAATTAGACCTGGTAAAAACACAACTCTACACTAATATTACCCACGAATTCCGTACCCCTTTAACTGTTATACTGGGTATGGCACAGCAGGTTAAAATTAACCCTCCTTTACATTTGGATAATGGAATAGATATGATTATCCGCAACGGGCAAAGCCTTCTGAACCTGGTAAATGAAATGCTCGATCTGGCGAAACTGGAAACCGGCAAAATGACGTTGCAACTTGTAACCGGTGATATGATCAATTTCCTCCGGTACATTGTAGAGTCTTTTCATTCGCTGGCCGAAAGCCAGAAAAAGCAACTGCATTTTTTAGCTGAAATTGATGCACTGTATTTGGAATATGATCCCGAAAAAGTAAGGCAGATTGTGGCCAACCTGCTATCCAATGCGTTAAGGTTTACACCGGAAAAAGGCAATATTTATATTACCGTAAGCGAAAACAGCCTGTTGAATGAAGCAGATAGATCAACTTTAATTCTCAAGGTTAAAGATACCGGGACAGGCATACCGGAAAGCCATTTGCAACACATCTTCGACAGGTTTTATCAATTGGATAACGGCCATACCCGTAAAACAGAAGGAACCGGTATTGGACTGGCACTTACCAAGGAGCTGGTTAAATTAATGGAAGGCGAAATTACCGTAAAAAGCCCGCCAACAGGTGCCAATAAAGGAAGTGAGTTTACTGTTGTACTGCCTTTAAAAAGATTAACCGTAGCAACAGAAAATATTATTTACCCGGATATTGAACAAACCCGGCTTCAAAAATTAAGCAGAATCAAAGCTAACGGCATAGACTTGAATGAAGAATTACAAAGTAAAGAAAGACAACTGATCTTATTGGTGGAAGATAATGCAGATGTAGTGGCCTACACCGCATCCTGTCTGCCCGATTACCGCCTTGCAGTTGGCCAGGATGGAAGAGAAGGTTTTGAAATTGCTTCAGAAATAATTCCTGACCTCATCATCACCGATGTGATGATGCCCTTTGTGGATGGGTTTGAACTGTGCAGGCAATTGCGCAATGATGAACGAACCAGCCATATCCCCATCATCATGCTTACCGCCAAAGCAGATATAGAAAGTAAAATGGAAGGACTGGAAAAAGGTGCAGATGCCTATATAGAAAAACCATTCAACCGGGAAGAATTATTGATAAGGATAAAAAAATTATTAGAGCTGCGGCAAAATCTGCAGCAGTATTATCTTAATAAAATCGGCCTGAATAATTATTCTGCAAAGGCTGCAATTACTATAGAAGAAGAAATCTGCGATCCACAAATTGAAGATGAATTTGTAAAAAAAGTAAGACAAGCCATAGAACAACATCTAACTGAAACTAATTTTACGGTAGAGCAATTATGTAAACTCGTTTTCATGAGTCATTCCCAGTTACACAGGAAATTAGCTGCACTAACAGGTTGTTCGCCCAATAAATTCATCCGTATCATCCGTTAAGTCTTATAAAGTCGCATATTGTCGCCAAATCACTTAAGAACTGGTTCGATATTTGACCAGTCCCGGGCACCTGATAGGATTGGCTCCCGAAATGGGAGACAATCTTTTTTGAATCTCTAGAATCTTTGCCTTATTGAATATCCAATTTATTACATCAACGAATGGTTTGACATTCATTTTTCTCAAAAATTATTTTTTCAGTGTATCGAAACATCCGCTTAAAAGATGGCATTTACCGGATATAATCTAAGGGTAACAATTCCTAAAATTTAATATAAAAAATACTTTACAGTATTCCTAACTAAAGTTTGGTCTCCTTCGTTGAAAATATTCAATCAGACAGAAAAGTCCATAACAGAAATATTGACTTCAAAATAAATGATGAATAAAGAATCGATTCTTTATTTTAATAATTCCCTCTCCATTCCTGTGGTGTTACCTCATACTCCTGTTTAAATACCCTTGCAAAATAACCAGGATCGTTATATCCACAGTCCATTGCAATGGAAGCGATAGTATTATCAGGATTCTTAAGTAATTCCTTTGCCTTATATAAACGGATGATACGGATGAATTTATTGGGCGAACAACCTGTTAGTGCAGCTAATTTCCTGTGTAACTGGGAATGACTCATGAAAACGAGTTTACATAATTGCT
>JANNZE010000142.1:0-2025 GCA_031410455.1 Chitinophagaceae bacterium
CCCGGCTCATTATCGACAGCCAGCTCAACTTCACGGGCAGCAAGGATGAATGGACAGGAATTACTATTAACTTAGATATTGCAGAAGTTGGCGATCAAATGAAAACTTTATTTACACATATTGTTTGAATCCTTCTTTTGAATATTATAATGGCTGGACTCAGTTGATCCAAAAAAGTTTGCTCAGCCTGATCATGAAATGGAAAGGGGATAAAGTATTTGGCTGACTAATTGAGCATGAAAAGCCAGATAGTTAAGTGTATAATCAGATCAGAGAAATCTGTGTCATCTGTGTTCCAAAAATCCCCGTTCTGCCATTTCAGATTCAACAAAATCGTTCAGGTATTTTCCTTACATTGTTGAACCATTTTGCAAAAATCATCTTTTATGTCAACAAATTCCGTTTCTCTCCACCGTATGATCAAAACAAATCCTGAAAAATTATTTCGTGCTTTTAATGATCCCATGGCTGTTGCCGCATGGTTTCCGCCGTATGGATATTTATGTACGGTGCATGAAATGAATTTTGTAAAGGGAGGTCATTATAAAATGTCTTTTAAAAATTTCACAACCGGACATCAGCATTCATTCGGTGGCGAATATGTCAACATTATAGAAAACGAATACATACAATTCAGCGACCGCTTTGATGATCCCAATCTTCCGGGAGAAATGACCACAAAGATCTGGCTGAAAGCCGTTTCCTTTGGTACTGAATTAAGGATAGAACAGACCGGCATTCCATCGATGATACCAGCTGATGCCTGTTATTTAGGCTGGCAGGACACGATCGATAAACTCATGAAACTGGTTGAACCCGATCTTAAAGATGCAATGTAGGATGGTAGGTACGGTGTTCAGCCATAGATGACTTTTAAAAAATACATGATTCATTATTAATTAATAAATTGATCAGAAGATCTTAAAAACAAAACAATGGCAAGTGTATCCATCTATTTGAATTTTCCCGGAAATGCGGAAGAAGCATTCAATACGTATAAAAAAATTTTCCGCAATGAATTTTCTGCTCCCATCATGCGCATGGGAGATATGCCTCCGCAAACCGGTATGGCGGAACTTTCTTCAGCAGACAAAATGAAGGTGATGCATGTAGCTTTACCTATCATGGATGGCACACAAATCATGGCCACCGACATCCTGGAAAGTTTCGGGCAAAAATTTATAGAAGGTAATAATGTCACGATCAGTCTGAATCCTGATACCAGAGAAGAAGCTGATCGTTTATATAAAGAATTATCGGAGGGTGCAACTGATGCTGTACCTCCACATGATGAATTCTGGGGTTATTGGGGAACTTGTAAAGACAGGTTTGGTGTTCGCTGGATGTTCAATATTATCAATCCGGCAAATTGATCCAGGGAAATATTCAGGACTGCATAAAAATTAAACATTGCCAAAATTGAATTACCAGGTGTATGTTATTGAACTGTCATCAAAAGTTTTTAATGAGCATACAAAATTCAGGCTGGCCAATCCGCAATTCAACGGAGTGCTTCAATGCCTGTACGTTGGTATGACAAGTAAAACGCCGAAAGAACGCTTGCAGCAGCATAAGACCGGTTATATAAATGCTAAGGGACATAATCTTTCTGCCAGCATTGTTTTTAAATATGGCCGTTATCTACGCCCGAGTTTATATGAACATATCAATGAAAAGCATATGACGAGGGAAGAAGCTTTGCGAATGGAAGAAAAACTGGCGTTGCACCTCCGGAGACAAGGATACGCGGTATGGTTCAATTGAGTGTTACGCTTTCTTCGTTTTACAAAATATTCCTGGAAAAAATTATGAATAACTTCCGTATTATCAGTTATCAGCCAACCTGCCGACAGTATTTTATAGACCTCAATGTTGAATGGCTTACGAAATATTTTGTGGTGGAGCCGCATGACCAGCAGACATTTGATCGCATTGAAAAAGATATTATCGGTAACAATGGAGAGATCTTCTTTTGTGAATATGATGGTGAGATAGTAGGAACGGTAGCCATGCAAAAGATCGCCA
>JANNZE010000143.1:0-6417 GCA_031410455.1 Chitinophagaceae bacterium
TAAATTATACAATACCAACTATGCTTCTTATGAAACATTTCAGAATGCAAATGGTATTGCAGGAAATTCAGTTTTTGGCAGACGTTCACATTATATAGTGGAAGAGCGTGTGATCAATACAACCCGTTATAATTTTAGTACCGTTCTAAATACATCACTCGCATCCAATGTTGATTTTACCGCTGGTGCTTCTTACCAGTACCAGAGAAATCATTATTTCAAAAGAGTGGATGATCTGTTAGGCGGAGATTTTTATGTAGATATCAATCAGTTTGCGGAGAGAGACTTTCCATCCGACGTTCAGGCTGTTCAGAATGATGTGAACAATCCAAACAGAATCTTAAATGAAGGTGATAAATTTGGTTACAATTATAATATCAACATTAAAAAAGCTTCTGCGTGGGCACAAACAATAATTAAACTCCGTAAAGTAGATTTCTTTGCTGCGCTGGAACATTCTTATACGCAGTTTTACAGAGAAGGAAATGTGAGAAGCGGAATTTTCCCAACTAACTCATTTGGAAAATCAAAGAATTACGATTTCTACAATTACAGTGCTAAAGCAGGTGTTACCTATAAGATCAACGGTCGTAATTATATTTTTGCAAATGGCGGATATATGACCAGAGCTCCGTTCTTCGAAAATGCATTCATCGCTCCACGTACAAGAGATTTTGTACAGGATAATCTGCAGAATGAGCAGATCACCAATGTGGAAGGTGGTTATATCATGAATGCACCAAGACTTAAACTCCGTGCTACTGCTTATTATACAAAATTTGCCAATCAATTGAATGTATTGACATTCTATAATGATGAGTTCCGCAGTTTTGTAAACTATGCGATCAGCAATATTGGAAAAATTCACCAGGGATTTGAATTCGGTGGTGAAGCAAATGTATACCGTGGTTTAAGCGTGAATGCTGCAGCGGCGGTCGGAAGATACCGTTATAATACACGTCAGCTGGCTACTGTAACATCAGATAACACGGCTAATCTTTTACAAAAAGATGTTACTGTTTATTCTAAAAACTTCTATGTACCAACGCCACAGGAAGCGTACACCATAGGTTTGGATTATCGTTCACCAAAATTCTGGTTTGTAAACGTTAACTTTAATTACTTCCGTAATATGTATCTGGATTTCAATCCATTGCGCAGAACGGAAAGTGCTTCCAGCGGTATCGATCCAAACAGTGAACTTTGGAGAAATATCATTGACCAGGAAAAACTGGATAATCAATATACACTGGATGCCTTTGCCGGATATTCATACATGATGAACAGAAAATTCAAATCACTGAAAAAGAGAACTTACCTGGTTTTCAACCTCGGTGTTAATAATATCCTGGATAACCAGAATGTTGTTTCCGGTGGTTTTGAGCAACTGCGTTTTGATTTTGCAGAGAAAAATGTCGACAAGTTTCCTTCCCGGAAGTTTTATGCATACGGTATCAATTTCTTTGCTAGTGTTGGTTTACGATTCTAATAACATTTATACAAACTCTTTAAATAATAAAACATGATTAAGATTGCAAGATTACTTTCGGCTGTAGCTTTCCTGGCTATTTCAGGCACATTCAGCGCTTGTAAAAAAACTTTTGATGAACCACCAGGACCAGCAGATCCGCAAATTGTAGCCAATACAACTATTGCAACACTGAAAGCATTACATACTGTAGCAGGTCAGATCGATCTTGTTACGGATAATATCATTGTTTCAGGAATTGTAACTGCAAATGACAAAAGCGGTAATCTTTATAAAGAAATCTATATAGAAGATTCAACGGGTGCTATTAAAGTTTTATTAGACGCAACAGGTTTATATGCCACTTTCCCGGTAGGTCGCCGTGTGTTTGTACTGGCTAAAAATCTCTGGCTAAGCGATGATGCAGGAAATATCATCCTTGGTACAAGATCGGTTGTGGCTGGAACACCTTCTTTAAGAGGTATTCTGTCAACTGAAATACCAAATTATATCAAAGCCGGTTCTATTCTGAACCCGGTTGTTCCTACTGTGGTTACTTTGTCACAATTAGGAACCAATATGCAGAATCCTTTTATCGGTCGTTTGATTCAACTGCAGGGGTATGAATTTGCAGCAAGTGATACTACTTTCACTTACGGAGATACCTCTTTTTATAAAGCAGATCGTAACACAAATATTGTTGATTGCAACAACAGCAGAGCAATTATCCGCAGCAGTGCCTATTCCAACTTTGCACCATTAAGAGTGCCAAATGGTAATGGTAACCTCACAGCTATCTATACTGTATTTCGTACCACCAAACAATTTGTGATCCGTGATACTGCAGACGTTCAGTTCAATAACCCACGTTGCGGTGCATTACCTCCGGGAACGGTTGTTTTATTGTCTGAAAATTTTGAAGGATTAACTGTTCCAACTACAGCTCCTTATCCGGTGATCAACCTTACCGGTTGGACAAACCTTCAGGAAGTTGGTCCGGCATCTCCAAAATTATTCGACGCAAGAAGCTTTGGCGGAAATAAATATGCTTATATCAGTGGTTTCGGAACAGCTGCACCAGCTATCACAACATGGTTAGTTACCAAAGGTGTGAACCTGAACGCAACTACAGCTGAAAAACTGAGTTTCAAAACTATGCAGGGATTCATCCTTACTACTACGCCAGGCGGAACGCCGGTTCAGTCAGCTCTGAAAATTCTGGTTTCCACTAATTACACCGGAACCGGCAATCCATGGGCTGGTGGTAATACATGGACTGATATCACTACGCAAGCTGTTCTTTCACCGGGAAGTACAACATCTACCTTCCCAGCTGCATTCACGCCCTCAGGTTTAATCGACCTGAGTACATATACAGGAACCATCTATGTGGCTTTCAGATATGAAGGTGCTGATCCGGCAGGAACTACATCAGACAGAACTTCTGCATGGGAGATTGATGATATCCTGATCACAGGTCTTTAATTAAAATTATAACTATCGAGAAAAGAGCCATCATTGTAAAATTGATGGCTCTTTATTCAGTATCACGAAATACAGATCGAAATTAATTATATGAAAAAAATATTTACACTTTTCCTGACATTCATTTCCCTGATGTCATTTTCTCAGTCAACTACGGTTGTGATCAGCCAGGTTTATGGCGGCGGTGGAAACACAGGAGCTCCTTATACTGCTGATTTTATTGAATTGCATAATATTTCTACTGCATCTGTAAGTCTTACAGGCTACAGCATTCAGTATGCTTCTGCTGCTAGTACAACAGCATGGACCGGCGTTTTTGCGTTGCCATCTGTAAGCATACCTGCCGGAGGTTACTATTTAATCCAGATGTCATCAGCCGGAACGATTGGTGTAGCCATTCCAACACCTGATGCATTGGCCACCCCAACCATTGCTATGTCGGGAACAAATGGTAAAGTAGCTTTAGTAAATGGAACTACCGCTTTGGCAACTCAGTGCCCAACCGCGGGTGTGATTGATCTTGTTGGATATGGTTCTGCAAACTGTTCTGAAACCAGTCCTACAGCAGCTTTATCCAATACAACTGCGGCAGTTCGTAAAAATAACGGCTGTACAGAAACAGATAATAATTCAACTGATTTCGATGTAATCGCACCTGCTCCAAGAAACAGTGGAACTACGCCAGTAATTTGTTCAGGATCTACTGCACCCGTATTATCTGCAACAACTGTAGCTGATTTTGGAAACGTTGTGATCTTAACCAATTCTGCATCACAAACTTTTACTTTAACAGGTGCTAACTTAACTGGTGCTCCGGGCACCATCACCGTAACATCTCCTTCTACCGATTTCCAGGTTTCCAATGATAATTCAACATGGGGTGCTACTACAACTGTGGCTTATACTACAGCAACCCTCACTTCTACATTGGTTTATGTAAGATTTACTCCGCAGACCGTTGGTTTGAAAACCGGGAATGTAACAGTTTCAGGTGGTGGAGCAACTACCATCAACGTTGCTGTTCGTGGTACGGGTATATTAGGCGCTGGTCCGTTATTAACTGCCGGCAGTCTTAACTCATTCGGAAATATCTGTGTGAATACTTTAGGCGGTCCCAATTCATTTACCATAACGGGAACCAACTTAACCACCGCTGATATTTCTGTAGGTCCTTTAGCAGGATTTACCTTCTCTACCAATGCAGGCGGTCCATTCACATCTGCATTAACACTTACTCAGACAGGGGGCAGTTACAGCAATACCGTTTTTGTACAGTTTGTACCAACAGCCGTTCAGTCATATTCCGGAAACATTCCGGTTACAGGTGGAGGATCAACAGCTACCAGCGTTGCTGCTTCCGGTGCAGGAGTAAATACGCTTGCAACAGTAACTACCGGAGCGGCATCAGCTATCACCTTTACTACGGCAACTTTAGCAGGAAGTATTACAGCATCAGGTTGTTCACCTGTAACTTCTTATGGAATTGAATACAGTACTACCAATGGTTTTACATTAGGTACAGTTGCAGTTTCTACCAATTTGTCTGGCGGAAATTTTACCGCTAACTTAACTGGTTTAACGCCGGCTACACGTTACTATTATAAAGCTTTTGCGATCAATGCTGGTGGAAAAGCATATGGCGCACAATTGTTTTTTAATACTGCTGCACCAACCATAAGCTCATCTGCATTATCAGATTTCGGAAGTGTTTGTGTGGGAACTACAGCAGGTCCTAATTCTTTTACCATAACTTCCCCTTCACTTACAACAGGTGCAGTTACGGTAGGTCCTCTTGCGGGATATACATTCAGTACATCAGCAACAGGTACATTCACCCCAACATTGAGCATTCCACAAACAGGCGGTGCATTTACCCAAACAGTATATGTACAGTTTACCCCAACAGCAATTGGTATTTTTGATGGTAATATTCCGGTAAGTGGCGGTGGAGCCGCAGTAACCAACGTTGCTGCTACGGGTAGTGCACAAAATCGTCCGGCTGCTGTAACCACAGCTCCAACTCCGGCTGAAATATTGACCCCGAGATCAGTGACTGTAACAGGAAAAATAAATGATGAAGGTTGCAGTGCCATCACAGAATATGGTATTGTATACAGCGGTATCAGTGGATTCCCTAATTCTATGGGTACTAAAGTTACCTCTTCAAATATTACAGGGAGTGAATTTTCTGTAACCTTAACGGGGCTTGTTCCTGCTACTACTTATTACTATAAGGCTTATGCTAAAACTTCAGCAGGCACCAGCTATGGCAGTGAAGAATCATTTGCCACATCAGGCTTGCCGGGTGGCTTAGTGATCTATAATAATCCGATCGTTAGAAATGGTTCATTCCATTTTTCCCTGAACAATGTATTGCGGGGGCATTATGGTGTGAATATTTATTCAAGTACAGGTCAGCTGGTTTTCAGAAAAGATCTGTTACTGCAGGTAAATTTTATTGATGAAACATTCAACCTGCCGGGTAATTTAGCGCCGGGATTATATATCTTCCAGTTAGACAGCTACAGTGGCTACCTGATCAGAAGATCATTCATGATCAGATAATTTACTTTTAAAAGTATACGAGAGGCTTCCATGTGAAGCCTCTTTTTTTTAATGTCAAGGTGTCAGAATTCTTGTATTGGTATCTAATTTGACAAACACAAAAAAAACAATATGCAACAAGGAAATATACGCGTACAAACGGAGAACATTTTTCCCATCATTAAGAAATTCCTGTACAGTGAACATGATATTTTTATCAGGGAACTGGTAAGTAATGCCGTGGATGCCAGCCAGAAATTAAAAACATTGTCTTCTATAGGCGAAGCAAAAGGAGAGATAGGCGAGTTACGAATTGATGTAAAAATAGATAAGGAAGCCAACACGATCACCATCTCCGATAAAGGTGTGGGAATGACAGGTGAAGAAGTTGACAAATACCTCAACCAGGTTGCCTTCAGTGGTGCGGAAGAATTTTTGGAAAAATATAAAGGGCAGAATGAAGCGAATATCATCGGACATTTCGGCCTGGGTTTCTACAGTTCATTTATGGTAAGTGATAAAGTAGAAGTGATCACCAGAAGTTTCAGGGAAGATTCCACAGCAGTTAGGTGGGAATGTGACGGGAGTCCATCATACACATTATCAGAACATGAGAAAGCAGAAAGAGGTACCGATATAGTAATGCACCTTAATGAAGAAAGCAGGGAATTCCTGGAGCCGGCCAGAATAAAAACGGTATTGGAAAAATTCTGTAAATTCCTGCCTGTTCCCATTTATTTTGAAGACCAGCAGATCAACAATACCAATCCTGCCTGGACGCGTAAACCTTCTGAACTGAAGAAAGAAGATTACGAGAATTTCTATAAAGAATTATATCCTTACAGTGAAGCGCCCTTATTCTGGATACATCTGAATGTGGATTATCCTTTTAACCTGACCGGTATTTTATATTTTCCTAA
>JANNZE010000144.1:0-2899 GCA_031410455.1 Chitinophagaceae bacterium
CCTTGTAAGTCTGTTCACGGAATTCCTTCAGCAATGTTGCTTTATCGTAATCATGGAAAGTATCCACGATCTCATCTGCAAAACGAACAAATCCATAAATATTATACACAGGTTTTCTCAGATCTTTATGCAACAGGCGTATGGCACTGCTGAATGAAGTACTGTATTTTTCAGTAGTCACTTTACTGCATATATTACTTACGTCATTAAAAAGGCGGATCATACTATTTTAATTTCTTTTTTCCAGACATTTCAGAACCTGTTTCGCCACCACTTGTCCGCTGATGATAGCCGGAGGAACACCGGGGCCCGGAACGGTTAATTGTCCTGTATAAAAAAGGTTTTTAACTTTTTTACTTTTCATAGATGGTTTCAGAAGAGCGGTCTGCATTAACGTATTCGCCAATCCATATGCGTTGCCTTTAAAGGCATTGTAATCTTCTTTGAAATCTGAAACTGAATAGGAACGGTAGTACACAATATTATTTTTTATAGATTCACCGGTCTGTTCTTCAAACCTCTGTACGATCTTATAAAAATATTTTTTTCTCAATTCCTCAGAATCACCTTCCAGGCCAGCGGCTACCGGAATCAGGAAAAATAAATTCTCATTTCCTTCAGGTGCTACGGTTTCGTCGGTTACAGAAGGTGTACAAACATAAAACAGCGGTTCTTCCGGCCATTTGGGATCGTTATAAATTTCTTTCCCATGTATATCAAAATCCACATCAAAAAATAAACTGTGATGCTGGATACCTTTCAATTTTTTACTGAGCCCCACGTAATACAGAAGACAGGAAGGTGCCATCAATCTTTCGTTCCAGTATTTATCTGAATAAGATCTTGAAGCAGCTGGCAGCAAAGTTTCCACATGATGATAATCACCGGCTCCTACAATCACATCTGCTTCCATGATCAGCTTTTCTCCATTCTGCATCATCTCTACGTTGTGCACATCACCGTTCTTCATGGTCATGGATGACACTTCAGCATTGAAATGAAAACGCACGCCTTTTTCCCTGGCGAGTGCTTCCATCCCCTGTGCAATTTTGAACATTCCGCCTTTCGGATACCATGTTCCCAGTTTAATATCCGCATAATTCATAAGGCTGTACAGCGCCGGAATATCTGATGCCAGTGCACCCAGAAATAAAACCGGAAACTCCATCCATTGCACCAGTTTCGGATGTTTGAAAAATTTCTGTACATGTTTTTTCATGGAAGTGAATACATCCAGTTTAAAAACACCAACCGCCAGTTCCCAGTCCAAAAATTCAGCAACAGATAAACCCGGCTTCAGCACCAGCTTATTTACACCAACTTCGTATTTATATTTTGCTTCATTTAAAAATGCTTCCAGTTGCTTTGCAGAACCGGATTCTATACTTTCAAATAAATCCTGCAGTTTTGAAAAATCAGCAGGAATATCCATTGGACCATCATTCCAGTAAATCCGGTAAGAAGGATCGAGCCTTTCCAGTGTATAATAATCAGAGACCTTTTTTCCGAAAAATGAAAAATAATTTTCAAATACACCTGGCATCCAGTACCAGCTCGGGCCCATATCAAATGTAAAACCTTTCGCTTCAAATTTACGTGCCCTTCCTCCGCTGCTTTCATTTTTTTCCAGTACTGTTACATCACAGCCCGCCTCGGCAAGGTATGTAGCAGCTGATAAGCCTGAAAACCCACTTCCTATAACAATAACTTTCTTCAACAATGTTGTTTTAATATCGGGCAATTTGTTCTTTCAATAATTTCCGGGCAAAATGTATCCTGCTTTTAATCGTTCCTAAAGGTTCCTGTAGAATATCGGATATTTCATTGTATTTATAACCTTCAAAAAACATTTCAAACGGTTTGCGGAAGATCTCCGGAAGATCATGTATGGCCTTCTGTATATCTTTCATCATCAATGCGTTCTCTGCGGTGTTGGCTATAGCACCCTGGTGCGTATCCAGCAAAAAATCGTTCGGTGTGGCATCGAATATAGTTTTTTGCTTTGCTTTTCTGCGGTAATTATTAATAAATATATTTCGCATGATGGTGAACATCCACGCTTTCACGTTGGTTCCCACCCTGTATTTTTCTTTATTGGCCAATGCACGATACAAGGTTTCCTGCATAAGGTCACGCGCCGATTCATTATCTCTTGTTAATGTAAAAGCAAAAGGCTTTAAGTAATCTGCGTTGTTTACCAGCAATTGATTGAATTCTACACCAGACATTTGTTTAATTTTTGTAGCTTAATCTTCCACAACAATGCGATAAGATTTCAGCCGGTTTACAGTGATAATACAAAATCCATAACCTCCGCAAAAGAGCGCTTGAACAATACCGGGCTCTTTATTTTTTTCTGATAAGTATTGGTGAGATGCCCTGAAATAACCGTTGGAATATCGGGGAACACCATACTTAACGAATTCAGAAATTTATCGAAATTGAAAGATGTTCCTGTTGATAAATGGCAGTACAGGTAATCCGGTTTTTTGATCTTAGCCACATAATCCACATCTTTCATCGGAATATTCGCACCCAGGTATATCACATTCACACCCCTGCTTTTCAGAAGGAAATGCATGAATAATAATCCCATTTCATGAAATTCACCCGATGGCAAAAACAATAAAACAACTTTTTTAACCTTTAAAATAGGCTGCAATCCTTCAATTCCAACAATCAGTTTCTGCCGAACCATATTGGTGACCAAATGCTCCTGCCCGGGATTGATATGATTCGTAAGCCACAGAATACCAATCTTTTCCAGGAACGGGAATATGATTTGAATGACTGTTCGTTCAATCCCTTTTGCACCAATATAATTAGTAATGATCTTTTCAAATTTTTCCATATCCAGATCTATCATTTCCTGCAGCAGATCATTGGCAACACCGTCATT
>JANNZE010000145.1:0-7857 GCA_031410455.1 Chitinophagaceae bacterium
TCAATATTATCAATATCAATTCCCCTGCTTAAAATATCTGTCGCCACCAGTACGGGCAATCGCCTGCTCTTGAATGCGATCAGCACATCTTCCCTTTGCTGTTGCTCCAGGTCGCTGTGAATTTCATCGGCATGAATTCCCGCTCTTTTTAAGGAACGCGTCAATTGCTTAACACTTAATTTGCTGCTGCAGAATATAAGAACAGTTGGTAATTTTTTCTTTTTAAGCAATTCTACAGTCAGAGGAATTTTCTGTTCATCATACACCATGAAAACTTCCTGGATAATTTTTTCATTGGGTTTACTTATGGATATATTGATCTCTGCTGGTTCATGCAAAATTTTTCTTGCCAGTTCCCTGATTTTGGAAGGCATGGTAGCAGAAAAAAGCAGGTTTTGTCTTTTTGGAGGAAGATGTTTGATGATGAACATGATATCATCAAAAAATCCCATATCGAGCATACGGTCCGCTTCATCAAGCACGAGATATTTACAGCCCTGCATTTTTACATATCCCATTTTGATATGCGACATCATTTTTCCGGGCGTACATACTACAATGTCGGCCCCCGAACCCAATGCCTTTTTTTCCTGGACGAAAGCATTGCCATCACCTCCGCCATATACAGCAATGGAGCTTATGTTGGTAAAATAAGACAATCCTTCCAGGTGCTGGGCTATCTGAATGGCCAGCTCACGGGTTGGCACTATCACCAGCGCTGTGATGGTATGATGATCTACGGGTTGTGAAATGATCTTATGAATGAGTGGCAGCAGGAAGGCGGCTGTTTTCCCGGTTCCTGTTTGCGCAGAGGCAATGATGTCTTTTCCTTCTAAAACAAGCGGGATAACTTTTTCCTGAACGGGTGTTGCTGTTGTATAGCCTGATGCGCTGATGCCTTCTGACAAGCGTTCATCAAATTTAAATTCACTGAAATTCAACGTTGTGGTTTTGGCTGTAAGATAAACTATTTCGGCTTGCCTTCATTTGATGCCACATTCGCTCTATCTTTGATTTATGATCACTGCAGGACAATATCATACGCTGAACGTACTCAGAACCGTTGAATTCGGCGTTTACCTGGATGACGGGGAGAAAGGAATTTTATTACCGAACCGCTTCCTGCCAAAGCATATCAAAGAAGGCGATGCTGTAAAGGTTTTTGTGTATCACGACAGTGAGGACAGGCTGATAGCCACTACTGAAATACCAAAAGGACAGGTAGGAGATATTGTAAAACTCCGGGTGGTTGACCAGAATACGCAGGGCGTTTTTATGGACTGGGGACTTATGAAAGACCTTTTTGTTCCCAGATCTCAACAGAAATCCACCTTGATGGTGAAAGGTGAATACCTCGTATATATTTACCTGGATGAACAAACCGGACGGGTGGCTGCCACTGAAAAATTTGATCACCTGTTGAGCAATGAAGCATTAACCGTGAAGGAAAAAGATATAGTGAACCTTACTGTATACAGAAGAACAGATATAGGTTACGTGGTGATCATCAATAATAAACATACCGGTGTTTTACATCATAATGAGATCTATCGTTCCATTACATCGGGCGACCGATTTGAAGGATTTATCAAAAAAATATATTTTGACAACCGCATAGATGTAGCAGCCGGAAAACCCGGTATGCAGCGTGTGGAAGATGCTAATGAAAAAGTATTGCGTTTATTGAAAGAGAATGATGGTTTTCTACCCTACCACGACAAATCTGATCCGGATGAGATCTATGAATTTTTTGGTGTGAGTAAAAAGAATTTTAAAATGACGATCGGCAATTTGTTTCGTCAGCGAAAAATTGTGCTGGAAGATGCCGGAATACGTTTAGTATAATGTCAAGACTCAAATTAGATCTTCACGATATTTACAATAACAGCAGGGCCATAGACCAGGCTTTGGAGAAGTTGTTCCAGGAAGCGATCGATAAAAAGATCCGTGAGATTGAGATCATTCCCGGTAAAGGCAGCGGACAATTAAGAAATAAAGTAAAAAGATTTCTGCAGATGCCGCACATCAAACCACTGTATTCCCGGATGGAAAATGATGCAAAGAATCATGGAAGATTGTTTGTGTATTTTAAGTTTTGATAACGTCATTTATCAGTCCCAGTTCCTTACTGTGTATCACTGCTTCTGAGCTGTGCTGAAAATAACAATATTGAATTCCGGATGCAGATAATTTCAATAAAACTTCATTAACGGCCTGCTTTTTACTTTTCGATACCTGCCTTATATACACGCATTTCAATTTACCCGGAAAATGTTCTGCGATCTTTGTATAAATGAATGGATCTTCCTGCGAATCATCACCTAGCAATACAAAATGTTGTTGCGGATAAGCCTCCATCACACGGGCGATCCGCATAAATTTAGTACTGTGGTTATTCTGCCCTGTTTTTAAGATCTGGGATATTGTTTTTACCTGGTTCAGTAAATACACACCTTCCGGTAATTTATGGATACTGGAAAATTCCCGGATGTAGTCGTATAAATTCCACTCACTGCTGGACACATAAAAAAATGGATTCACCGTTTGCCATGCAGCCCCGGCAACCGATAATTGCTGGTAATGATTTACCACGCCTTCAAAAGGTTTACGGCTCCTGGCATTTTCTGTCAGCAACACAAATAATCTTTTCCGCAGATTGCCAGAATAGGAAATAAGGAATGTATCGTCAATATCAGATACAAATGCAAACTGATTGGGATGCGGAATCACCACATTGGCCTTACTTTGCACCCGAACGGCATTGGAATGATCCAAAAGCTGCACTTCCACCGTGTGATTTCCTGCTGTCATTTTTAAGCCCGGAGACCATTCAAATTTAAAAAAACCATCCGCTGCGGTTTTTGTGGTGTACAATTTGTTTTCCCATATCAACTGTACAGTTGCCTGTTTAAGAGGTTTCACAATAAACAAGCGTAACAAAGCCAGGGTATTCGATAGAAAATTCTGACGGTATTTTTTTCTCGGCAATGGGCTCAGGGAGAAAACATGGCCAAAAATTACGGAAGATTGCTGGTTGCCGTAACCATTATACAGTTTAACCTGTGGCTGATCAGATAAACGTAAAGCAAATAATATTTTTTCTTTTATTTTTTTAAGCATAATACTACTCAAACCTAATGAACATCAACGGCAAAAAAATTTTATTTGTGATCAATCCCGGTTCTGGTCCTGATGACAAGCCCTGGGAAGATATCATTCGCAATTACTTTACCGAAAAGCCATTTGAAACGGAAATATTCTTTCTTTCCTCGCCGCCTGATATAGAAGCACTCACAAAAAAAATAAAAGATTATGGTGCTGATGTTACCGTAGCGGTTGGTGGTGACGGAACTGTTACCATGGTTGCCAAGATCGTTGCCGTAAATGATGGTGTACTTGGCATCATTCCCGGCGGTTCTGCCAATGGCATGGCCAAAGAATTGAATATTCCGCTTGATCCCACAGCTGCCCTCGATATCATCACTAAAGGAAAAATTAAAAGCATAGATGGCATAAGGGTGAACGGGAAAAATATTTGCCTGCATTTATGCGACATCGGAATCAATGCACAACTCATAAAATATTTTGAAGAAGGGAAGGTAAGAGGAAAGTTAGGTTATGCAAAAATGGTCATTAAAACCTTATACCATAAACGCAGGCTGACCATCACCCTCCAATCCGCAGGTAAAGTAATAAAAAGAGATGCTTTTATGGTTGTACTTGCCAATGCCAGTAAATACGGTACCGGCGCAGTGATTAATCCGAAAGGACTATCTGATGATGGCATCTTTGAAGTGGTGATCATCCGTAAGCTTGCAATATCGGAATTATTAAAAATGTTATTCCGCCCCGGAATATTCAATCCGCAGAAAATAGAAACATTATCTGCCACTTCTGTAATGCTTACTTCCCAGCATGCAGCTCACTTCCAGATAGACGGCGAATACTTGGGAAAAGTGAATGTGGTGCAGGCGCAGATCCTTAACCAGTATATTAAAATTGCGTTGCCTTAAATGAACATGCGTTCTGCCAGTGCTTTATCATGATCGTAAATATCTTCGGCAAAATGCAGCAATCCATTTTCATCCACCCATGCTGTGTAATAGGTTATCAGAACCGGAACTGACTTTTTTAATTTCACGTTTTTTTCCACTCCACTGTTCATCGCTTCGAATATTGCAGAAGATGTCCATTCCGTTCCCTGCAATAAATATTCAGCCATCTTTTCCGGTTCACTCAAACGGATACAACCATGTGAATATGCACGTTTGTCTTTGCTGAACAAACTTTTTGCAGGTGTATCATGAAAATAAATATTGAATGAATTCGGAAATAAAAATTTCACTTTTCCCAATGAATTTTTTTCTCCGGGCAATTGACGAATAGCAGGAACTCCGCTTCCATCGTTCACCATTTCCATATTCTGTGATGCGAGATAATCTGGATTTTTTGCTATGGAAGGAAGTATTTCTTTGGTAACAATACTTGGCGGAACATTCCAGTAAGGACTGAATACCACCTGGTTCAGATTTCCAGTAAACATCATAGTATTGTGTCCTTCTTTTCCCACCACTACGTTCATATCAAATACTTTTTTCTCGCCATCTTTTACATGTAAAATAAATTCTGGAATATTAACCACTATTAACTGACCCACAGGTTGATTGATCAGCCATTGCATTCTTCCCATATTTAGCAGTATTTGTTCAACCCTGTTAATTACCGGAACATTCATGTCTTTTAATTGCGCTGTAGTTAAAACCGGGGATACAGAATAACCATGACGGACCTGGAAATTATGGATGGCATTGATCACGTTCTGATCATATACCGGTAAAGTGTCTGCAGCAGGAAGGTCTTTCGACAAGGCAAGCCTGCGTTTCAGAAGGATCACTTCAACACCCTTCATGCCTGGTTTCAATTTTGTAACGGATGCAGGAACAACCGGCCATCCTCCCTGCTTTGCGATTTGAACATAAAAAGCAAGTTGATTTTTCAATGCTTTAAAAGCAGGGTTAACATCCGCATAATATTTTTCGTCTTTATGTTTTTTATTGATCAGTGAGTCTGCCAGCAAGAGCGCATCCTGTTTTTTTGAAGGAACAAAACGTTCCATCTCTTTACGTTTTATAAAACCATCTTCATAATTATTCAGGAGATAGGTAATAAAATGATCAGTAAGTTTCAATTCTGTATTTAAAAATTGTTTACTGTCTGCCCGCACCAATAAAGTGTCTTCAGCAATTATTTCTTCCATTAATTTTTGCAATTGTTTGTCTTTAATGGTTGTATCCACGCCATAAGTGGTACTGTATTGATGGAGATTCCAGAAACCACGGCCCTGTTCTGTAAGACCTTTACTGTTGAACCATGCAAACTGGTAGTTGCGGCTGTTGTAAAAACTGATCATTCTTCTCCAAACGCCATCATCCACTTTATTTTCCCCGAGGTATTTCACCAATTGCATACTGTCCATGAACACGTCGGAATAAGCATTAGCTACATTGATACTCCAGTCTCTTTTGGAAACTTTTTTTTCTCTTTCGGATTTCTGAGACCTGCTTTCTTCTTTTTGATTTCCGCCTTTACAAGAAACAAAAAAAAGGGCTAAAATAATTAGAAATTTATTCATACCGGTGAGTTATACAAAAGGTATGCCTTAGAGGAATTCAAATCACAAAAGTTCATTAATGGCTTTTGCCATATCTTCTATTTCAAGAATTCGATCCACATCTGAATGATCGATCACATATTGTGGCATATAATCTATGGAAGCAGAGTCCGGGCTTTGCACCCATACTATACCACCGGTAGCCTTTACAGCTTGTGCACCGGCTGTTCCGTCTCCATTAGCGCCCGATAAAATTAAAGCAGCCACTTCGCCGGGAAAAACTGCTGCTGCTGATTCCAGTGTAACATCTATAGCGGGCCTGCAATAATGGATTTTTTCTGATGCGTCCAGGGAGAACAACCCATTTTTTTCTATCAGCAGATGATAATCTGCAGGTACCAAATATATTTTCCCTGCGAGCATTTTTTCTTTGTCTTCTATTTCTTTTACCGGTAAAGAGGCAACCATATCCAGTAAATATTCCAGTGAAGATTCTGAATCAGCTTTACGATGAAGAATGATCACAATAGGAAATGATAAATCTTTTTTCAGATGCGGAATGATCTGCATTAACACATTCAGTGCACCGGCTGAACCACCGATCATCAATAATTTCAACTTTTTACTTAGATGTTCTTTCTCCATATCCGGTCTTTATAGCTGAATATTTTATAAGAAGTTACAATCGGACTGAAACGTAACGTTTCTTTTGAACCCAGTGCCAGAAAACCGAGTTGTTCGAGGCTGTCTTTAAAAGTGGTTAACACTTTATCCTGTAATTCTTTTTCAAAATAGATCATCACATTTCTGCAAAGTATCAGTTGAAATTCATTAAAAGACCTGTCGGATACAAGATTATGCGTTGCAAATACAATTTTGTCTTTTAATTCCTGTGAAAAGACCGTTCTGTCATAATTAGCGGTATAGTACGATGAAAATTCTTTCGTACCTCCGGATGCAATGTAATTTTCAGAATACAATTTCATTTTTGCTGTATGAAAAATCCCTTTGGCGGCTGAGTGAATAACATCCGGATTTATATCTGTTGCATAAATGATGCTTTTGTGTAAAAGTCCCGCTTCTTTTAATAAAATCGCCATGCTGAAGGCTTCCTCTCCCGAAGAGCACCCTGCATGCCATATGCGTATATGCGGATACGTTGATAAAATTGGAATAACTTCTTTACGAAGACAGGAAAAGAAAGAAATATCGCGGAACATTTCTGTTACGTTCACCGTAATCTCCTCCACAAATCTCCTGATATAATTTTCATCTGTCCGAATACGATACAGAAAGTCGGTTACGCTGGTAAACCGGTCCATACTATAGAGCCTGTTGATCCTTCTGGTGAGGGAAGCTTTGGCATATTCACTAAAGTCATAGCCGTATAACTGGTACACATCGTTAAGGATCACTTCAATTTCAATATCGGCCAGAATTTTATCCACTTAAAAAACTTATTCATGTAAAAATGTGTACAGCTTAATCGGTTTTAATTTTTAAACTGTAAAAAATGATATACCTATTTATTTATATGGTCGTATTATATCAAATCAATTTATCCCTACAACACGTTAGGATCCATAAATTAAGATTCATATAACCAGACTCTTAAAAGTGATACTAACTGATCAATGTCTACGGGTTTGGAAATATAATCAGAAGCACCGGCAGCAATACATTTTTCACGGTCACCAGTCATGGCTTTTGCAGTGATGGCGATGATGGGCAAATTTTTGTACAATGGAATTTTGCGGATCATTTTTATGGCTTCATATCCATCCATCTCCGGCATCATAATATCCATCAGTACAATGGAAATATCTTTGTTATCGTCAATTTGTTTTAAACCCTCTTTACCATCCACGGCCGTTATTACCTCCATCGAGTATAACTCCAGCAATTTGGATAAAGAGAAAATATTTCTGACATCATCATCCACAATAAGAATTTTTTTACCGGATAAAACTTCCGTTAAAGCGCCTAATCGCCGGCGAGTCTGATCTTTTCCGTTTTTCTTCTGTTCTTCCATTATCTGTAGAAAAATCGAAACTTCATCTAAAATCCTTTGAAAAGAATGCGCTGTTTTAACTACGATCGAATCTGCATATTGTTTTATTCTGGTTTCCTCTGTTTTGGAAAGGCTGTTACCCGTGAAAATGATAATGGGAATATTTTCCAACCCCGGAATTTTTTTTACATTTTCCAGCATTTGGTAGGAGGCATTTCCGGAAACGCCCATATCC
>JANNZE010000146.1:0-6035 GCA_031410455.1 Chitinophagaceae bacterium
GAAGAGTGACCGATGAAAGAAGTGAAGGATGTAATTACCTGATCCGTCAGAACAAGGCCATTTTACTGAATGATGCTCCACAATTACTGGAATTGATGAACTGGAGCAGCGCAGAGCGAAAACCGGTATATCAAAGAACACTATTTCTTCATTTTTCAGCTGAGGAACAAATGATCATAGACCTGCTCACCCAGCGTGCGCATGCCATAGACGAGATCTATTACAAAACCGCGTTATCCGGCAGCAAAACTGCATCTGCCCTGCTGATGCTGGAAATGAACGGGGTAGTCAGCAGTCTTCCCGGCAAAATATATCAGTTGAATCATTAGCCATAGTGGTCAATGATTATCTTTGCACATGGCTACAAAAAATAAAGTAGAACCACCCATGATGGAAGGACTCACTTTTGATGATGTGTTGCTCATTCCTGCCTATTCGCAGGTACTTCCCAGAGATGTAGATATTTCCGTTTCGCTTACAAAAAAAATAAAACTGAACATTCCTATGCTGAGTGCAGCAATGGATACTGTTACGGAAGCACAACTGGCGATTGCACTGGCAAGACAGGGAGGCATGGGCATACTCCATAAAAACATGAGCATTGAGCAGCAGGCCGAACAGGTAAGAAAAGTAAAGCGCAGCGAAAACGGTCTAATACTAGATCCGGTTACGTTGATGCCGGATGCTAACGTTGGTGAAGCATTGCGTTTGATGAAAGAAAATAAGATCGGTGGAATTCCTATTGTAGATGCGCAACATAATTTAATAGGCATTCTCACCAACCGTGACCTGCGTTTTGAAACAAATCTCAAAACCAAAGTGAGTAAGGTGATGACCAATACTAATCTTATTACCGCACCTGAAGGAACAGATCTGAAAAAAGCAGAACTGATCTTTAAAAAAAATAAAATCGAAAAATTACCTGTGGTCAATAAAGCAGGTAAGCTAATTGGCCTTATCACATTCAGTGACATTATAAAATTGACGAGTTATCCAAATGCAGCAAAAGATGAATTTGGAAGACTGATAGTAGGTGCTGGAGTTGGAATAACTTCAGATATCAGTGAACGTGTTGCTGCACTCGTAAAATCCGGCGTTGATGTGATCTGTCTTGACAGTGCACACGGCCATACCAAAGGCGTTATAGAAGCATTGAAAAAAGTAAAATCTGAACATAAAAATATACAGGTGATTGCAGGAAATGTAGGAACTGCTGATGGAGCAAAAGCACTCGCAGACGCTGGTGCAGATGCTGTAAAAGTAGGTATCGGTCCCGGATCGATCTGCACCACCAGGATCGTTGCCGGAACCGGTGTACCACAAATAACCGCAGTAATGGAAGCCGCCTCGGTTTTAAAAAAACGCGGTGTGGGTATCATCAGCGACGGTGGAATCCGTTACACAGGTGACATGGTAAAAGCACTTGCCGCTGGTGCCAGTGCCGTAATGATGGGAAATGTTTTTGCAGGAACGGAAGAAAGCCCGGGCGAAACCATTATTTACGAAGGAAGGAAATTCAAACAATACAGAGGTATGGGTTCTTTAGGTGCTATGGCACAGGGAAGCAGTGACCGGTATTTCCAGGATGTGGAAGATGATATCAAAAAATTTGTTCCGGAAGGTATTGAAGGACGTGTGGCCTATAAAGGAAGTCTGAGTGAAGTAGTACACCAGTTCACCGGTGGATTGAAAGCCGGAATGGGTTATTGCGGGGCTGAAAATTTACAGGCATTACAAAAAGCAAAATTTGTACGCATTACACAATCCGGCATCAGGGAAAGCCATGCGCATGATATTGCCATCACTAAAGAAGCGCCTAATTACAGCAGATGATACCAAAATTTTTGCTGCTGATGATTTTCAGCTTTGTGTTTACATTTCATTCAACAGCGCAGGACAGTTCTCATCTTAAAATTTCATTACTCACCTGTTCACCTGGAGATGAACTGTATTCCATTTTCGGACACAGTGCTATCAGAATTGTGGATAGTACCAGGGGAAGCGATGTAGTGTACAATTATGGAACGTTTGATTTTGATGACGCATCTTTCTACCTGAAATTCATCAGGGGTAAATTATTGTATTATGTAAGTGCAGAATATTTCAGGGATTTTCAATACCAGTATAATGCGACCGGCAGAAATATTATTGAGCAGGACCTTATCCTTACCGTTGAAGAGAAAATGAATTTTCAGAAAGCACTTTTTGAAAATCTGAAAGAGGAGAATAAGTACTATAAATATGATTTCTTTTTCAACAACTGTACCACACGATTACGGGACTGGTTAGTACGTATAAAAAATCCTGCACCGATTTTGCCGGCTGTGATGCCGGAGAAAACAACATTCAGGAATGCTATCCATCAATACCTGGATCATGGTCATCAATACTGGAGTAAACTCGGTATAGATATTTTACTCGGTGCAAAAACGGACCGTGTAATGAAAACAACCGAGCAACAATTTCTCCCCGATAATTTAATGTTTGCACTCGATAAATCTTCACCAAAGGTTATACAAACAAAAAATAATTTTCCAGCGCTCATACAGCCTCCTGGTAATGATACATTTTTTACTCCATTTGTATGTTTCAGTATAGTTCTTTTATTATTTGCTTTGCTGCAGCTAACCAAAAATAAAACCGTACGCTCTGTATTGAATGGGCTGGATGGTATGCTCTTCTTTATAACAGGAGCCTTAGGTATCATTCTCATATTTATGTGGACGGCAACGGATCACAGCATGACCAAAAATAATTACAACCTGTTATGGGCATGGCCGACTCATCTGATAGTAGCATTTTTTATCAACAGCCCTAAAAATCGTGCGAAAAAATATTTCTTATTCACGGCTGTTACAACTACACTGATATTGGCGGTTTGGTTTTTTTTACCACAACAAATGAACCCCGCACTAATTCCGGTTGTTATTTTGCTGATATACAGATCAGCATTCAAATACCTGAGTGTTCGTTAACACATAACATGGAAAAAACAATCACCTGGCAAAAACAGCCGTTACATTATTTCATTACAGGAAAAGGACCTGCACTTTTCTTTCTTCATGGTTTTGGAGAGGATCATTCGATTTTTGATCAACAGGTTGAATATTTACAAAATGATTTCACCATCCTTGCACCTGATATTCCCGGTACAGGAAAATCAGTATTGACTGAAAAAAAATCAACGGCAGCATTAGCCGGGATGATAAAGGCGATCATTGATCAGGAAAAAATATCGCATATACATTTATGCGGACACAGCATGGGCGGATATATTGCCATGGAATTTGCCAGGCAATTTCCGGATAATTTATCCTCTCTCACGCTATTTCATTCTTCGGCTTTTGCAGATGATGAAGAAAAAATAAATGCCCGTAAAAAATCGATTGAATTTTTACAGCAACATTCTGCCGAAGAATTTCTGGCCACCACAACGCCTAATCTGTTTTATAAAAAAGAAGATCATGAAAAAGAAATCAACCAGCTGGTTAAACACAATACCTGTTCTGCTGAAACGCTGGCGAATTATTATACTGCCATGATGGAAAGAAATGATAATTCTGAAGTATTGCAACATATATCCTGCCCGGTTCTGATCATTGCAGGCGAACACGACAAAGCTGTTCCCCTGCAAATTAATTTGAAGCAGGCACACCTTTCCTCCGTAAGTTTCGTATATGTATTAAAAGAATCAGCACACATGGGTATGCTGGAGGAAAGTAAAAGAAGTAATGAAATTTTAGCTTATTTTTTGCAGGAGACTAAGCGGACTTAACCAGCCAGACAGCTATCTTGTGTTTTTTAGCGTCATATCTATATAAGAGGTATTCATGAAAAGAATTTTATTCATTTATTGTTTTTGTTTATTGGGAATAGCGGCCAATGCCAAACATATTTCCGGTGGAGAGATGATGTATGAATATGTACGGGAAGGAACGGCCACCAATACAAAAGTGTACAGGATCACCCTCCGTTTATTCCGCGATGAAAATTGTTCGGGATGTGCAGATATGCCGGCCAGTGTAAGTATCGGCATTTTCAATAATGCCAACAATGCCCAGTTGGGAGGATATTACAATGTAAGTTTACTCCGAACTGAAAGTGTACCACTGGCTGAGTTACCGGGTTGTATCATTAATCCTCCCAATATTATTTACCGTGTAGGCTTTTATTCATTTGAAGTAATACTCGCAAATAACAATGCCGGGTATACGGCTGCCTATCAAACCTGTTGCAGGATCGATAATATTGCCAACATTCCCAACAGCAGCGGTGCAACCTATACCACCAGGATACCGGGTGTGCAAACAACTGGAAATGACAGCAGTCCCCAGTTTGCAATCAGCGTATCGGTGATGTGTTTCAACAAACCCTTTACACTGGATTTCAGTGCTACGGATGCCGATGGAGATTCACTGGTGTATGCTTTTTGTGGTGGCCTTAACGGCGGTGCCGCTACGGATGCTTCGTATGCAACACCCGGAGCCCCTCCTTATCCTGCTCTTTCATATACCAATGGTTTTACAGGAGGTTCTCCGCTGGGTTCCAGGGCAACAATTAACCCCGGTACTGGTATCATCAGTGGAATTGCACCCAATACAGGTCGCTATGTGGTTTCAGTATGTGTAACCTCTTTCAGGAATGGAATGCTGGTTGCCGAACACCGTAAAGACCTTATCGTTACCGTAGATGCCTGCGATTTTGCGGGTGTGCAGTTGGATCCTGATTACATAACCTGCGATGGATTCACTATGAGTTTTTTTAATCAGAATAATTCTCCTCTTAACGAAACATATTTCTGGGATTTTGGAAATCCGGCTTCTCCAAATAATACGGATACTACAGCTACACCTACCCATAGATATACAGATACAGGTATTTTTATTCTGAAACTGGTTGTGAACCGCGGGCAATCCTGCTCAGATTCCACCACTGCAATCGTACGGGTGTACCCTGGATTCATCCCCAAATTTTCAGCACCTTCACCAAATTGTGTAGGTAGTACATTGCGGTTCAGGGATGAAACATTTGCACGGTATGGTTTTGTAAATGGATGGAAATGGGATTTCGGTGTCAGTGGCACACTTGCCGATACCAGCATTTTACAGAATCCGACTTTTACATATAGCAACCCGGGAACTTACCAGGTGAATTTACATGTATCCAGCAGTAAAGGCTGTGAAGGTGATACAGTTCTTCAAATGGTGATCGTTGATAAAGCACCGCTCAATCTAACCAATGATACACTAATCTGTTCTATTGATACCTTACAGCTCAATGCCGTTTCACCTAATGGAGGAACCATCACCTGGTCGCCCGGTTATAACATCGATAATACCTCTTCCTTTACTCCACTTGTAAGTCCGGATGTAAGCACCACTTATTATGTAACTTTCCTCGATAATTTTGGTTGCCGTGCAGAAGATTCTGTGGTGGTGAACGTAGTTGATTTTGTAACGCTTAATTTAATACCAGATACTACGATCTGCAGGACAGATGAAGTTATCCTTCCGCTCCGTACTGATGCATTATATTTTAACTGGACACCTCCGGCAACACTTGATAATCCCAATATTAAAAATCCAACGGCACTTACACTTTCAGACCAGACATATTCTGTATTGGCGTCCATAGGAAAATGTACCGCTACCGGATCCATTCGTGTAAAAGTGGTTCCTTATCCTGTTGTAACGGCGAGTAATGATACCTCAGTATGTTTTGGTACATCCGCATTCCTGCAATCTTCCGGAGGTTCGATCTATCAATGGTCACCGGCAGCATTTTTAAACAACCCGAATATCTCCAATCCTGTTGCACAGAATATCAATACAGACATCCGGTATATCGTTTCTGTAAGAGACACATTTGGTTGCCCTAAACCGGTATTTGATACGGTATATATTTCCATGATCAGGATCATTGCTGATGCAGGGCCCCGTGATACGTCTGTTGTAGCAGGACAGCCGCTTCAGCTGAATGCCCAAGGTGGTGTCCTGGGCCGCAAGCTCGAGACGGGCACCGCGGCCGGCGGACGC
>JANNZE010000147.1:0-4424 GCA_031410455.1 Chitinophagaceae bacterium
GTATAAGTGCCCGGTGTTAAGGTGATCTGCTGATAAATATCTCCATTGCTAAAATTATGTGCAACACCTGAAGTTCCGGGTAATGGAGTTCCCGCATTAAATGTTGCAGAATAAGAATTGGTTCCGAAATTACCTGCTGCTGAAAAATAGGAAACGCCCTGCGCCGTTACCTGGTCTACCGCTTTAGCGATCACACCATCTTTAAAAAATGGTTCTGTAATAAATGTAACGTCATCCACTATCACATTACAACCCTGTTGCTGTAATTGTAAAACACCCTGTGCAAAATCACCTGCACTGATGAAACCTGTACGGAAGGCAAGGTCTGCTTTTGGTGCAATATCATGTATAATCTGCAACATGGCACGCCCTTCATCACTTCTTCTTCCGAATGGATACTCCAATAAAACCTGAACAGGATCAGGATTATAAGGATTTCCTATTCCCGGAAGATCATCGTTCACAATATCAGCGGCGGCTTTATTTCCATCTGTGGTATTGTAACTGTCGGAAAGCACACCCACTTTTACGCTGTCACCATCAATATCATACCCGGCTCTTACAAAATCAGATCTAAGCGATTTATCACCCAGGGAAGTAACAGCTCCACTGTTGCCCAATGGTGGAAATAAAGGACGGCAATAATCGATCAGCTGTGGTAAACTATCCAGTTTTCTCAGTTTGCTGATAGGATATTTTCCGGTAATGATCAAAGAGCCCGGGCCATTGGTGATGGTATCCCTTAACCCGTATGCAGATGACAAAAGCAATGATTTGAGATTGTTGTATTGTCCCTGCAGGGCGATCACTTCTATCAGTACACTGTCATTTCTTAATAAAAATATCTGCTGTGCTGAATCATTTACGAAACCGAAATTTTCATACAATGAATTCAATTCCGAGCCTATGATATTTTCTACTTTACCTGTTGCCGGCGGTGGATAATATGGAATAATGCACCTGATGAATGTAACCACCACTGAATCTTTTGCCGTACAGTTTCCATTGGTGGCGGTAAGGAAATATTTACCGGCTTTATTTACCGTAGGATTAAGTGTATTTGCACCGGATAAAATATTGCCATTTGTTGTGGTCCATCCATAAGTTGCGGCAATGCTCGACGTTCCGGTTAGTTGTGAAGAAGGAAGATCGCAGCTCAGCTGAAGCGGAGATCCGGCATCTACCACCGGTATTTCACATGCAGGAGGAGGAATAAATGCTGCGTAATTGATCTTTACACCACTCTGTATATTTACCTGCGTTCCGCTCCAGATAGCACCGGTTATATCTGAAGACCCGGTTCCGGCGCCTACCTGTACGGTTCCGTAGGGCGCCCAGATGGTTCCCAGCCACTTTGAAACATTACTGCTGCTGCCATTAGCGATACTCCAGGCCACATTTCCTGTGGAAGAAGTGGTTCCTTTGCCATGTGTTTCTGAAAATATTTTTGAAGCACTTCCACCATTTATCATAGAGGCACTTACTTTTCCAAGATCAACATCACCCTCTACATAAAACCTGAAAACTCCATTGGCCTCATTATTAAAATTGAAGACAAACGTGTTGGTATTACCTGAATTTTTTATGGATTTGAAAACATAAGTTCCCGGCCTGGTAAGGGTGATGGTTTTACCACCATTCAGGTTGATAGTTCCGTATGATCCCGGAACCAGGGAGGCATTACCTGTAAAATTAGTTAAACCTACTGCCGGGAAAGTATTGATATCCGGCATGGCTGGCATCAGGGCAAGTACAGGTGTTCCTGTAAATCTTCCTCCTGCAGGTGTAGGACCCGAATACGTGGTATTGGCAGGTTGCGTTACTCTTCCGGCAATACTACCGCCACCGATCAGGATATTTCCTTTCACATCTATATTTCCACCTGCTACCAGGCTGGATCCTGTGTTCAGGATATTTCCGGTAATGTTATAATTATTGGCCGAAGAAATTCTTCCGCTGACGTTGTTACTGTTGGACAGGATAATGTTTCCACCACTGAACAAATTGGTATTTAAAGTGGAATTTCCGGTAGAATTAATCAGCCGGTAACTTCCCACATTTCCTCCCTGCACACTGGTGGATGAACTTAAAATTACACCACAACCCGGAGATGTTGGTGTGGATTGCCCACTACCTCCAGGACAATTTCCAAAACCTCCAAACAGTACATAATCACTTATGTTAGTTTGCTGTGCTACAGACCTGGATGTAGTAGATGACATGCATATTATAATAAAAAGGCATGTTGTACGTAGGGATAAAGTACGGCTCATGTGAAAATTTGTGCGTTAAAAAATAGCTGTCAACGATTTTTCAAAAAACAGATATAGGAGGATCAATTCGCAATTGCGAAGATGTCTGGTATGGTTAGCACAAATTTCCTTGAAGTTACAGAGCGTAAAGAAATTCAAGGTAAACCAATATATTAACATTTAATGCTATTTTGATCGATTTTTACTTTAATTTTCAGGCGAATAATCATGAAAGAAAGGCTATACAAGATCATCAATATCAAGTTTTCTGAATCAAACCAGGTTTTCGATCTGCTGAGTGTTCAATTTTTCATAGGCCTTGCCAACGCATTTGTAAACATCATTGCCTTTACACTCTTTATTTATAATTTTCCCATCACCACTTTGCCGGAAATTTATATTGAAGTGGCCGTTATTCTTTTTCTCATGAACATGGGTTATGAGAAACTGGAACATAGATTCAAGCCTATTCCTTTAATGAAGATCGTACTTGGATTAAGTGCCGCCGTGATCATTTTTTTGTGGGCTGGGATATCCGGTGGCGATAAAAATACGTTCATTTACATTTTCATGATTGCGAGCATCCTGTTATATATGCTCACCGGTTATGCTTTCTGGGGAATGGTTTCCCTTCTTTTTAATGTAAGGGAAAGTAAAAGAATCTTTTCCGTGGTAGGATCGGGCGATATACCTGCCAAGCTATTAGGCTATATAACGGTTCCTTTCCTGATCAAAATGGTAGGCCTGGTAAATGTATTGTGGTTTGCTGCAGCTTCACTCATCTGGGCATTATATCTCTTTAATAAATACACGCATAAAAGAACATGGAAGCGTCTGAAGGAACACCATGTGGAACATGAACATCATCCGCACAAAAACCGAAAAGACATCATCAGTTTTTTCTTCGGGCATAAACTCATTTTTGCCATTTCCTTATTGTCTATCATCAGTTACAATGTATTCATTCTCATAGATTATACTTTTCTTTCACAGGTAAAAGCCCGGTTTGTAAACATCGCTGCTCTTGCAACGTATGTTTCCATTTTCTTTGCTATCGGTCGTGTGATCGCTATGATCTTTAAGGTCATTTTCACAAGCCGTGTCATAGACAATCTGGGTGTTATACAATGTTTGTTCATCACGCCGGTGTTCTTACTGTTATTTTGCCTGGTACTGATTTATCTGGGATATGATAATAAATATTCCATTTACATTTTCGGGGTGATGGCCATGCTGACTGAAGTATTGCGCTCCACTATGCAGGAACCGGTTTTCTTTATTTTGTTCCAGCCTTTAAAAGAACAATTGCGCCTGAAAGGGCACATCATCAGCAAAGGATATATGTATCCGCCATCACTGATCATTGTTGGAGCCTCCATCTGGTTCTTCCACCGCAAAGGGTATGATATGACGATTGTACAATCGGTAAAAATTGTACTCGCAAATTTATTGATCTGGGCCGCCATCATATTTTTTATAGGCAAAGCTTACCTGCATACGATTCATACAAGTATAAAAAAAGGATTGTTTTCCGGTACAGGAATTCATGTTTACGATCAGCAAACGATCAATATTTTACTGGATAAGATCAATACCGAAAATCCACGGGACACTATTTACGCACTCGACCTTTTGGAAAAAGCCGGCTATGATCATATTACAGGTGTTTTACAGCAACAATTAACAAAAGGGAATCCTGATTTACAGAAATATGCTTTGCTGCAACTGGATCTGAAAGGGAAAGTGGATCCGGAGATTCTGAAAAGTATTCTACCTTCTGCCGACGCGGAGATCTATCCGTCATTTGTAAATGTATTGTGTAAGTACGATCTGCATTTCCTGGATGAAATGGCGGCACAATTATCATCACTGCCGCATCTTGTAAGAAAAGATATCATTATTCAGTTACTGGATAAAAGAGAGTTCCGTCATCTTTTAAAAGCGGGAACAGAAATCCAGAATCTGATTGAATCCACTGATATTAAAGAACAGGAACTGGCGATCGACATCATCAGTGAAATGAAACATCTTAAATTTGATGATGTGATCCTGGAAATGATCTCCACCGGAAGTCATACCATTAAAAGAAAAGCCATATTAGCTGGCTGTAAATTGAAGCTGAAAATTTTATTGCCGCTGTTTTTGAAATTATTGAATACACCATCTGATCGC
>JANNZE010000148.1:0-4964 GCA_031410455.1 Chitinophagaceae bacterium
CATTGCCGCAAATAGCTTGTGGAATGAAAGGAGTGATCAGCGTAATTGCAAATTGTTATCCTGAACAATTTTCAGATATGGTGAATGCCTGTATTGAAAACGATTTTGCATCCGCTAAAAAAATAAATGACCGGTTGATCCCGGCGTTCGATCTTTTATTTGAAGAAAACAATCCCGCCGGCGTAAAAGCATTCCTGGCTGAAATGAATATTATTGAAAATGAACTGAGGCTTCCGCTGGTACCGCTATCTGATGCTGTTCACCAGCAGGTAAAAAAATTCATACAGCAATTTGATTAGATCATGTTACTATATCATGTTGCTTCTCACCGGATGTTTTTGTTTACATCCTGAAAGCACATTAGCCCGCCAGGCGGAAAGGGCTGTAAATGCATCTCCCGCGGTAAGTAAAAACTTTAAGGATACCACTGTTCTCATCCAGGGAATATTTGTAAAAATGAGGTTATACCTGCCGGATGATTATCAGCAAAAGAAGAAAAAATTTCCGGTCATTTACATCATCAACACAGATTCTGCATTTGTACTGAATGAGGAAATGTCGGATACTTTATCTTCTGTACAAAAGGAATATCCTGCTGCGATCATCATTGAATTAAAGAATTTTGGCAAAGGGTTCGGCGATGCGGATGTCACAGAAATAGGACCTTATATTCTGAATACCAAAAAATATATTGATAAAACGTATCCTGTCCTTTCGGATGCAGCATCTGCAATTATAACAGGTTATCGTAAATGCGCACCCGTTGCAGTACAGCTTACGCTTTGTCATCCGGAACTTTTCGGGCGGTCAGGTATATTTCTTGCAGATTTTTCCCTCTTTCTTGAATTTGATCAATGGATGAATGAATATGAAGGAAAAATGGATGGTATGATGTTCCTGCATTCATTTGATAAAGACCGTTCGGAGAATGGAAAAATATTGAATACGTTAATGGATCAGATTGGCAGCCATTCAAAAGGCCTGCTGTATAATTTCCTGGATACTTCTCCCGGAAACGACAACAACAATTTATCTTCTTTTCTTGAATTTTATAAATGGATATTAAGCAACGGTCATAATTATATCATACGGGCGCAGGAAAAAATAAAGATCACACTTTAAAACAACATCCCTCCAAAGCAAGTTCTGTTTGTTCAAAAACAGCACGTGCTTCTTCCAAAAATTCATCGAGCAATTCGTATTTGGAAGAAAAATGTCCAATGATCAGTCTCCCCGCATTTGCCTTAATAGCAATCTGTGCTGCCTGTATAGTTGTGGAGTGAAAACGGGCTGCCGCACGTTCCTCCAGGTCTTTCAGGTAAGTGGTTTCGTGGTATAAAAGATCCACATCTTTTACTTTTTCAGCCAGCTCTTCATGAAAGATTGTATCTGCACAGTAGGCATAAGAACGGGGAGCGGACGCAGGTACGGTAACTTCCTCGTTGGGAATGATAGTACCTTTGGCATTTATATAATCCTCGCCTTTTTGTAACCTGGAATAAAATTCGGCCGGGATGTCATAAGACCTGATACGGTCTGCATCGATCCTTCTTTTGTTTTTAATTTCCGTAAAAACAAATCCCCAGCAATCTATACGGTGTTTCACTTTTATAGATCGCACTGTTACGAGTCCGGTATCTGCAATCACCTTTTCCTCGGTAACAGGATGGAAATACAATGGATAGGGCAGTGTGGCATCTGCGGCTTTTAACTGCAGCTGAATGATTTCAATCAGCATAGGCGGACCATAAAGATGAAGATCCTGTGTTCGGTTCTGTAAGCCCATGCTGGTAAGCAAACCGATGAGTCCAAAATAATGATCACCATGCATATGGCTGATGAAAATATGTTTGATCCTTGATTTTTTAATTTTATACTTCGCCAGTTGTATTTGCGTGCCTTCGCCGCAATCGATCAGGTAATTTTCTTCCTGTGTCTGTAAAACCTGTGCGGTCGGATTTCTTCCGAATGCTGCAATGGCAGAATTGTTTCCAAGTATGGTCAGGCTTAACATCAGTTACCGGTTTCATCATCATTTAATAATTCCCTTTCTATTTCTTCCATCTGTAAAATGTCCCATGCTTCACTTTCTGTAGGCGTAACGTTCAGTAATTCCAGGATTTCCAGTTCATCCAGTTTTTCCTCTACAGCTTCCTGTAATTCGCAAATGATGAAAGAACAGTTTTTCTCATAAAAAGTCTGCTGGATCTCTGCAATGGTATTGGCTGCAGAAGCATCCAGCCCGGTAACGTTTTTCAAGTTCAGAATGATGTGCGGAACCTCCTTTGACATATAGGAAAGCAACATATTCTTCAATTCTTCTGTCATATTAGCAGAAACAGATGCCTCATTTGGAGTTATAACGCTGAATTTCTCTTTGGTATCTATTTTGACAATCATACTACAGAATAGGGTTTTGTAAAATAAATGAAAATTCCTTCTAAGTGAACTTTTATTCAGTTCTTTTATTTTGATAGATGAAACTTCTTGCTGATAATTCCTGATTTACATTTTTCAACATATCAACATTTAGGATTTACTTCAAACTAACCGAATCAAATAATCGTTATTATTGTAACAACTAAACCAATTTTAATGGATAACAATTTCTCATCACAGGTAAAAGAGATCATCTCTTACAGCAGGGAGGAAGCGCTCAGGCTGGGAAATGATTTCATTGGTACGGAACATCTCGTGCTGGGATTGATCAGAGATGGGGAGAATACAGCTATAAAAATTTTAAAATCACTGAACGTTGATCTTTACGAACTACGCAAGGAGATTGAAATGGCGGTGAAAGATAAAACCGGTAAAAATATAGCCAATATCAATTCACTGCCACTTACCAAACAAGCGGAAAAAGTAATTCGCATAACCGTTCTGGAGGCGAAAGCTCTCAAAAGTTCTATGGTAGAAAGTGAACATCTGATGCTTTCTATCCTTAAGAATAAAGAAAATATTGCAACTCAAATTTTAAATCAATTCGACGTGGACTACGATGTATTCAAAAACGAACTTGGTTTTGTGACCAGTAATCCTCCACAGGCCGAGTTCAACGAAGATGATGATTTCGACGATGAAAGAAAACAATACGGACAGGCACCGCGTTCACCAAAAGGTGGAGCGTCGGCACAGCCTAAAACAAAAACTCCCGTACTGGATAATTTCGGACGTGATATCACACGACTTGCAGAAAACGGATCCCTTGATCCTATTGTTGGACGTGAAATCGAGATAGAAAGAGTATCGCAGATCCTCTCTCGCCGGAAAAAGAATAACCCGATACTCATCGGAGAACCGGGCGTGGGTAAAACAGCCATCGTAGAAGGTCTTGCCCTCAGAATCGTTCAGCGAAAGGTAAGCCGTGTATTGTTCGACAAACGCGTGGTTAGTCTCGACCTGGCTGCTTTGGTTGCCGGAACGAAATACCGCGGCCAGTTTGAAGAACGCATGAAAGCAATCATGAATGAACTGGAAAAGAACCGTGATGTTATATTATTTATTGATGAAATTCATACTATAGTTGGTGCAGGTGGTGCAAGTGGTTCCCTCGATGCTTCTAATATTTTCAAACCTGCTCTTGCCCGTGGCGAATTACAGTGCATTGGTGCCTCCACACTGGATGAATACCGTATGCACATTGAAAAAGATGGAGCACTGGACAGGCGTTTTCAAAAGGTGATAGTGGAACAGCCTTCTGTGGAAGAAGCCATAGAAATCCTGAACAATATCAAAAATAAATACGAAGATTATCACAACGTTACTTACAGTAAAGAAGCGATTGATGCCTGTGTGAAACTGAGTGATCGTTACATGACTGATCGTTTACTGCCCGATAAAGCTATAGATGTTCTGGATGAAGTAGGAGCAAGAAAACATATTAAAAACATCAATGTTCCTGAATCTATTCTTGATCTTGAAAAGAAAATAGAGGAGATCAAACAGGAAAAAAATAAAGTAGTTAAGAGTCAGAAGTTTGAAGAAGCGGCCTCTCTACGCGATACAGAAAAGCGTTACCAGGAACAACTGGAAAAAGCCAAATTAGACTGGGAAGAAGAAAGTAAACACAAACGTTTCCCGATTGAAGAAGAAGATATCGCTGAAGTGGTTTGTATGATGACAGGTATTCCAGTACAAAGAATGGTACAGGCTGAAACAGATAAGCTCCGCAGAATGGGAGATGATCTGAAAGGCGCTGTTGTTGGTCAGGAAGATGCCATCTCCAAAGTAGTAAAAGCTATACAGCGTAACAGGGTAGGATTGAAGGATCCTAAAAAGCCTATAGGAACATTTATTTTCCTTGGACCAACAGGTGTGGGTAAAACTGAACTGGCCCGTTCCCTGGCACGTCATATGTTCGACAGTGAAGATGCACTCATCAGAATTGATATGAGTGAATACATGGAAAAATTTACTGTGAGCAGATTAATTGGAGCACCTCCGGGATATGTGGGTTATGAAGAAGGCGGACAGCTGACAGAAAGAGTAAGACGTAAACCTTACAGTGTAATTCTTCTGGATGAAATTGAAAAAGCACATCCGGATATTTATAATATTTTGTTACAGGTTCTGGATGACGGACAACTGACTGATGGTTTGGGACGTAAAGTTGATTTCAAAAACACCATGATCATCATGACGTCTAATATTGGCGCACGCCAGTTGAAAGACTTCGGAGATGGTGTTGGTTTTGCCACTGCTACACGCCAGGAAAATGCGGATGAGAACAATAAAGCGATCATCGAAAAAGCATAGAAGCGCACATTCAGTCCGGAGTTTTTGAACAGGATTGATGATGTGGTGATCTTTAATTCACTCAGCAAAGAAAATATTTTTGAAATCATCGACATTCTGATGAAAGGAGTAATGAACCGATTGAAAAATCTTGGTTTCTCTCTTGAATTAGCAGATGAAGCCAAAGATTTTGTTGCAGAAAAAGGATACGACAGCCAGTTTGGCGCAAG
>JANNZE010000149.1:0-3872 GCA_031410455.1 Chitinophagaceae bacterium
CATTTCTATAAAGTTAATATACCATACTTCGGTAGTGTTTTATATGCTTTGGTATACGTAGTGAATTTTTCGCAATTTTCTAATGCTTGGTTATTAGTGTTACAATACTCTAAAAAGTATTATGGTATCAAAACAAAGCAGAAATAATACTACTGCACTTTCAAAAAATAAATTTGCTGAATCATTACACACTATCAGTCATCGCTTTTCTTTATTCACAGTCTTTGATGATTTTCTCTCTATGTCTATTGCAGCCTGTACGCAAAACCTTCAAACCAAAAAGTCCTGGTATGAGGATGAGTATCTTGAAACTATTGCGAAGTATAAGGATTCTGAATTAAGACATGAATTTCCAAAAGCTTTTGCATATCTGGTAACAGAAATGGAAGAAAGGGTGGTTTCATCTTTAGGTAATGATGTATTAGGAGATTTCTTTGAACAAAATATCTCCAATGGAAGAAATGGACAGTTCTTTACTCCCTATCCCATTTGCAAGTTTATGGCTTCAATTACCCATACTGATAAGGTTTGTGATAACGAAACCATAGAGCCGCTTAGAATCCTTGATCCTGCATGTGGGTCTGGCAGAATGCTGCTTGCTTCTCATCGTATTAATGGGCCTGGGAATGATTACTATGGCATTGATATTAACCTGACTTGTGTAAAGATGGCTGCACTGAATCTTTTTCTCAATGGAATATGGAATAGCGAAGTTATGTGTGCTAATGCACTTGCTCCAAATGATTTTATTACAGCTTATCGTATTTCATTTATTCCTTTGGGCATTTTTAAGATTGAAGCAAAAGAACAATCAAGACTTTGGCATTTACACAAAAACTCATTTTCTGTTAAAGAAAAGAAGCAAACCGGTTCTAGTATTATTTTAGACTCAACACCTTTTAGTGAACGAACAAAAGATGATGCAACTCAGCTAGATTTATTTTAATTAACTCCATTTAATGTGGAGTTTTTTTATTCATGCAATTTCGAGTTATCCCCAGATTTTCTCTAAAAACAAATTCCCCTCCCTTATCTGGTTTCTCATTTCTTCATACACTTACATGCATGGAGATTAGTCGTACTTCAAACAAATTAAAATGGTTCAGGAGGTGCCAAGGATATTCTCAAAAGAAAGTGGCTCGATTGCTCGGGTTAACCGATACCACTATGCTCTCAAAATGGGAACACGGGGTAAGTTATCCAAGTCTCTTGCACGTATTCCGTCTTGCTCGGATGTATCAAGTCCTTCCTCATGAATTATTTGTTGATCTGTGGTTACAAGTTGGCACAGAGGAACATTTGTTGGCTAATGATGATGAGCCTTTTTATTATGATTCATCCCTTTTTATATGAGTACATAAATCTGTTTGATGCCGCTATGCGACATCTTTTGAAAAGGACATTGATTTGTCCTTTTCATTTGTACTTCTGTTTTTTGTGATTTCAGTTTTTGAAATTTTTAGTATAAAAACGAACGATTACGAAATACGAATGATTAAAGAACGTATCGTTTATACCGATACAACTAAGAGAGAAACATTATCAGCTAATCTTTATTAAATATGATTGAAGATTATACAAACTATGAAATTAAGCTGGCTTATGAAATAGCCGATACATTAAAGGATAGGGATTCCATCGCTATGCACTTACAGTATGCCAGGAAATATAAAGTAGAGTTCTTGCGGAAGATATTGGCTAAAGTTATGTCTATTGATGAGAGCAAGATTAAGAGAACCAGAGGTGCCCTCTACACCTTTCTTATCAACCAAAATGCCACCTATGGTGACGGTGGGCATTAGTACGAACACAAGGCTCCTTGGGTTAGCAGTTATCAAACAAAACGCTTTAGTAGACTACTCTATCCGTCTACATAAAATGTCTTGGTCGCCGTCGAAAGCAGATATGATACTTGCCAGCCTGGAGCCTTGTGTGCGGCAATACTGTATTAAAAAAGTAATTCTGTCAATCCCTTATGTTTACCATCAAACCGAAGCCTTTAAAGTCCTTATATACCGCATCCGTGAGTTCTTTGAAGCGAAAGGCATTCCCGTCACTGCCGAAACCCCCGAAGCGATACATCCGCTATATCCGCCGGGACAAAGGAAAACCAAAAAAGCGCTTATGAATGAACTATGCCTTCGATTCCCGCAACTGGTTCATTGTTATAGAAAAGAGATGAGGAATAAAAACAAGTACTATTACAAAGTATTTGAAGCGGTGGCGGTGGCAGTGCTATATCAAAGTTGAAATTTTAAAACAACAGGATAATTTATCCGTTTCGAGCAGAGGGTAAATGAAACCGTCGTAAAATAAAAAAAGGGCTGATCAGGCCCTTTTTTTTGTTAAGTTAACTTATCTAATAATTCTAATTCCGTCGGAGTTGTTTCGAGCAAAATTCCATAGTAATTAAATTTAAACAACCAAATATTCTCTTACTATCTTACATTCAATTTTAGCATTAAGGTTTTACATCGGCTAACCTTCAACCATGATAAAAATTTCTTTGTAATAAATTTAGTCGTTTTTTAACGCCACTAAAGTCCGTATCGGTCTTTTGAGGAGAAACCTAACTCCCTTATGAAAGCATTTGATAAAGCGGAAGCGGTATGCTTGTTTCTAAGAGGGGCATACAAACTCTTTTTGTTTGTGAACGCTTACCATTAGCATGTTAGCATTATCTTACTTATCACGTCTTACATACCAAAAAAGTATTAAGGTTTGACAGATTGAAATAAATGTTAGTACTGCCTCAGGAGGGCCATAGTTGTTAAGCCACCATTGGAACGCTTTCCAAAAAAATGGATTTACAGCTACAAGAATCAATACTGCGAGTTGCAGCCATGCTATTGTTCTTTTTTTCCTCTTACTACTTACTAATGTTCTACAAAATTCTAAAATACGGGGTGTGGCGGGCTTACGCCCTTTCATGGTTTAAAGATTTAACACCATAAAAAGACAAACATCCTTTTAAAATCATAGGCTTATATATTTAATGATGAATAAGCAATTTAAAAAGTTACCACCTCAAAGATCTGATACTAAGTTAAGCAAGAAAAACAAAACTAGCAAGGTTACCTATAGGGTATTCTGACAAAAAAAATGTTAAAAAAAACAAAAGATTATTTCATTTTCAATGCTCACTTTCAACTGGTTTTATGCAAATCTCCCTCTCTTATCCCAGCCGTGCTTTTGGTATAGGCTGCAGGAATGGGTATTTTAAAAGTCCTTGTGGGTTGTGAAGAAAGCCAGGCGGTATGTATGGAGTTTAGAAAGTTAGGGCATGATGCCTTTAGTTGTGACTTAATGAAGTGTAGCGGTGGACATCCAGACTGGCATTTGCAAATGAATGTATTCAATGCAATTAAATTAAAAAAGTGGGATTTGGCAATTTTCTTCCCTCCCTGTACCTACCTAACTGTTTCTGCAAATAAATGGTATCAAGATATGCCGA
Source organism: Chitinophagaceae bacterium (assembly GCA_031410455.1). Classification (GTDB taxonomy): domain Bacteria; phylum Bacteroidota; class Bacteroidia; order Chitinophagales; family Chitinophagaceae; genus Ferruginibacter. The sequence goes on from JANNZE010000149.1 coordinate 3,455, forward strand.
AAAGGGTAAGTGGTGCTCTTGTAGGTGCAAAGACAAAAGCGGCAAGAAAAAAAGCAATGCGTTTTTTCCTTAAACTTTATAGTTGTAAAATACCGCTTCTATGCATTGAAAACCCAATTGGGGTTATGAGTAGTCAATTTAGGAAACCGGACCAGGTATTGCAACCTTGGATGTTTGGTCATGGGGAAACAAAAGCCACCTGTTTGTGGTTAAAAAATTTACCGAAATTACTGCCAACCAAAATAGTATCCGGCCGCTATCCAAAGCTACATTACCTCAGCCCATCAAAAGACAGAGCGAGGCTTAGAAGTAAAACTTATGTAGGACTTGCACAAGCCATGGCTCAGCAATGGGGATCAATAGTTTCTGTTTTATAATCTGCCTCCGTAAGCAAATTTCCCTCTCTTATGTCCATTAA
>JANNZE010000150.1:0-1649 GCA_031410455.1 Chitinophagaceae bacterium
AAAACACAGCAGCAGTTATTGATTTTATATCAGCCCATGAAAATGCAATAGGATTTATAGGTTTAAGCTGGATCGGTAATCCGGAAGATACTGCTCAGCAAAGTTTGTTAACTAAAGTTAAAATTGTAAGGGTTCAGTGTGAAATATGTGAAGGAAAACCTTTTGTTAAGCCTATGCAGGCCAGCATTATCACGTACCGTTATCCGTTGGTACGTGGTTTGTTTTACATCAACAAAGAAAATTTTCAGGGGCTCGGCTCCGGGTTTTCCAGCTTTTTGAAGAATGAACGCGGCCAGTTAATTTTCAGAAGATCATATTTGAATCCTGTTATGGATTTCGAAATCCGCCGCATCAAACTCAACACAAAATAATCAGAGGCTTTAACGGTTTGTTAGATATTTACATAAACTTGCAAAGTCAAAAAGATCAAAATCAGAAAAATGAAGAATCTAAAAGTTGTATTTATTGTAATGATGGTTGCATTGGCAGGTTCTGCTTTTGCCCAATCCGTCGACGAAGGGAAGAAGTTTATTTATTACGAGCGTTTCAAAAGTGCTAAGAATGTTTTTGAAAAAATATTGGCAGCAAATCCAAATAATGAAGAAGCGGTGTATTGGTTAGGACAGGCAGAAATAGGCCTGGAAAATTTACCAGCTGCTAAAACATTATATCAAACAAAATTAGCCGGAGCACCTAACAGTCCGCTTATCATTGCTGGTATGGGGCATGTTGCATTGCTGGAAGGAAATATGCAGGATGCGAGAAGCAGGTTTGAAACGGCCATCTCACTCAGCCAGGGAAAAAGCATTCCCGTATTAAACGCAGTTGGATATGCAAACAGTAATGTAGATGCTAAGAACGGAGATGCCGCCTACGCTAAAGATCAGCTTACCAAAGCCACACAAATTAAGAATTTTAAAGATCCGGATGTATTGGTTAACCTTGGTGATGCGTATAGAAAATTAGGGGATGGTGGCAGTGCCTTACAATCATATAATGCGGCTCTTACCATAAATCCTAATCATGCAAGAGCATCTTACAGGATCGGTAAATTGTACCAGACGCAGGGAACATCCCAGGAAGATCTCTATTTAAAATATTACAATGATGCCATCGCCAAAGATGCAGCTTATGCACCGGTATATGGTAATCTTTTTAACTATTATTATTACAACAATGTTAAGCTGGCCGCAGAATACCTGGATAAGTTACTCATCAACTCTGATGATGATCCAAAGGCCTGCTCTTATCGCGCTTCTATTAAGTATGCACAGGGATTATTCAACGATGCGATTTCGAAAGCAGATGAGTGTATTAAACAGGGAGGTGCAACACCTTACCCGAATTTATATGGTATCAAAGCACTGGCTTATAACAGGCTGAAAGATTCCATAAATGCCAAAAGCAGCTACGAGGAATATTTCAAACGTCAGAGTCCGGAAAAGATAGGTGCAGGTGATTATGCCAGTTACGCAACTATTTTACTGAAATTTCCGGGAAATGAGGCAACTGCTGGAAATCTGGTAGACAAAGCAGTGGCACTTGATTCCATTGAAGGTAACAGGGTGAATTATTTAAAAGGGCTGGCCCAGGCATATGATAACCAGAAAATGTATAAAGAAGCAGGAGACTGGTACAATAAAGTGCTT
>JANNZE010000151.1:0-1740 GCA_031410455.1 Chitinophagaceae bacterium
TTTGCAGTCCAGAATTTTGGTAATGGTGTTGATAACAATTTTGCTTTTGATGCGCTCGTTGGTAAAACATACCGTTACATGGCCAATACCATTTTAAATGCAGGTTATATACAAATGGATAATCAGTTTTCTGATGCATTACGTATTGTGTATGGTGTAAGAGTGGAGCATTTTGATCAGTTGGTAGGCAGTGTAAAAAAATCTGATCCACGACACACCAACACCATCGTTTCAGATGTACTACCAGCATTAAATATCAATATCAAACCCAACAACAAAACGAATATCAGGGCAAGCATATCAAAAACAGTTATTCGTCCGGAGTTACGAGAACTTGCTTTTTTAAATCTATACGATTTTGAATTGAATGCATCTGTTCAGGGAAATCCAACTTTAGTAAGAACGAATATCACTAATGCAGATCTGCGTTACGAATTGTATCCGCGCGCAGGTGAAGTTTTTTCTGCAGGTATATTTTATAAGAATTTTAAAAATCCCATTGAGCAATTGTTTAATGAAGGTGGTGGCGGTTCCAGTACATTCAGTTACCAGAATGCCAAAAAAGCAATCGCTTACGGAGCAGAGGTAGAAATCAGAAAAAAATTAGATCAGTTTACATCAACGGAAAATTTTACCATACAGGCAAATGCAGCGTATATATACAGTCGTGTAAAAGATGATAGATTCCAGGTGAATCGTTCTTTGCAGGGTCAGTCACCTTATGTTTTTAACCTTGGACTGATGTATGATTATGAAAAACGTGGAATCACGGCAACTTTTTTATTCAACCAGGTGGGAGAGCGGATTTACCTGGTAGGAGATATTTCTGCCGGAGCAGGATCGCCTGATATTTATGAAGCAAGCCGTCCATTGCTGGATCTTCAGTTCACTAAAAAAATATTGAAAAGTAAAGGTGAATTCCGGTTGAATATTTCTGATCTGCTGAACAAAAAACAATATTTCTATCAGAATACCAATAACAACAAATCATTTCAAAAAAATACAGATGCCTATCGTTTCACCAGGAAATTCGGAACAGGTATCAACTTCAGTTTTAATTATTCATTATAAACATCAACATACAAATGAAAAAGTATTTATTAATTGTAACGGTCATTACAGCGTTTGTACAAACTAGCTGCAGGAAAATTGAAACAGATGGTGAGAAGGAAATTATTATTGTTAATGGCGGTGGAAATACAACCGGGCAAACGATCAATTTATTAGGCCGGATTGATTCCAATATTGTTTTGAAAAAAGAAAATAATTACATCCTGAAGGGATTGGTGTACATGGTAGGAAATCATACGATGACGATCGAAGCAGGAACAACCGTCAAAGGTTCTTTCAATGGTGCAGATGTGGCTGCACTCATCATTACACGTGGTTCTAAAATTATTGCACAGGGAACGCCAACTGAACCTATCGTTTTTACATCTGCATCTCCTAATCCGCAATCCGGTGACTGGGGCGGAATTGTACTTTGTGGTAAATCATCTATCAATACCAGTTTTAATGGAACAAATGGTTTGTTCCAGGTGGAAGGTGGTTTTGACAATGCCTTCGGAGATGGTATTGCAGGTTCGGGAGATGCCATTGCACCCGCTTTGGTTGACGATGATAATTCCGGAACATTAAGTTATGTAAGAATTCAATATGCCGGATATGCATTTCAGCCGGATAAAGAGATCAACAGTTTAACACTGGCCGCAGTAGGTAACGGAACAGTGATAGACCATG
>JANNZE010000152.1:0-1580 GCA_031410455.1 Chitinophagaceae bacterium
CCGTAAGAATTTCATTTTTTGATGCAAATGCAGAAGGTATAAAAGCAATTCTGAAATGGAATACTGAAACAAAAACCAATAATGACCAGTTTGAAATAGAAAGAAGTTTTGATAACAATCATTTCAAATCTGTGGCTATTATAACAGATGGTTTTTTAAATGCGGATGGTTCTAAATCGTATGGTTTCAAAGATGCGTCAGCGGAACTTGCAAAACACACGGTAGTTTATTATCGCGTTAAACAAAACGATGGAAATGGCAATATCACTTACAGTGAAACGAGATTTGTAAGATTTGCAGGAGCTCAAACTACCATCAGTGTAATGCCGAATCCATACGTAGAAACTTTGAATGTAAGTTTCATATCTCCTGAAAAAGCAACGGCACAGATAAATATTATAGGAATGAACGGAACAGGGGTGGTTAGAAAAACAATGTCTGCTTCAAAAGGAACAAATGTAATGTCGATCAATCAATTAGGAAGTTTACAACCGGGGGGTTATACAATAGTCGTTTTACTGAATGGTAAAATGATCGGAACACAACAGGTTATCAAATAATCCATAAACATTTATTACCTGTACCCTGTCAGCAATGACAGGGTTTTTTTATGCAAAAAAAAGGGGACTACAGATAGAAATCCGGTCCCGTTTTAAATCCAATATCCTATGAAAAACCTGAAACATGGTTTGCATTTAATGTGCCAGAAAAATTAAAATAAAAGAATGGTTAAGTTTGCCATTTTTAAAAGGAAAAATTTCTACACTTAATAATTTCAAGAAAAAATCTCTACAGGTTGTAAGTGAAATTATGTTTTATAAGTATACGGTAATAATGATATATAACCATCAAAAATCAGACCGGTAGCGTAATGCCGAAATTGATATTGTTTTCCGATCTGCAAATGATTTTTTTGAATAGAAATATAATTATTTCCCGGGCGCTGTTGCCGTGTACACCAGTTTTATGTTACCACCTGCTGCTACCGTATATGAGGTGATTGCTCCGGAAACAACGCCTCCATCAAATGTGATAACACCAGTTGATCCGGCTGCCGGTACAGTGGTTGAATTGGTGCTGGTAACGTCTGATGTTGCCGCAATTCCATTATAAACGAATCCAGCTTGAATGTTATTATTGTTTGTGTTTGGAAGATGATGTAACCGAAAGTTTATTTTTCAGACAGTAAAAAGGGCATTCCAGATTCAATATTGGGATATCGCAGCATTTTTTTCAACCTGGTAAAAATACCTTTCCAAAAACTTGCATAAGTAAAACTAAATAGTAATTTTACATTACCCTAACGTACATTTCTCTCTCTTACACAGAAGATTTACCTCGCAGATTACAAATTGTAATTATTATCTGTTTATACTTTGCAGCAACTGCAAGTAAGATAGATTAACCTCAACCCAAGAAAATGAAACAACATTACATTCAATCTGTAATTTTAATTACACTCAGCTCTATTGGATTTTCTGGTGCCTTTGCACAATTCAGTCCGGGCCTTGCTTCAACGTTTGCTGTTGATGCCGATCTCTATTCAAACGAAAGATTAGAAGGCACATTCAGTGCTACCT
>JANNZE010000153.1:0-4539 GCA_031410455.1 Chitinophagaceae bacterium
ACAACAAAATCATCCGCTTACTCCAGCTGATATTTCTGATCTGAAAAGATTCGCAGATATGGTCAATAAAAAAGCGTCATCCAATGGATAACGCTTTACTGTATCATGCGAAATTAATTTAAGGTTTTCTTGCCTTGAATCTTTTATCAGGTGTTCCGTCTTTCTTTAATTTTTTTGAAGTTTTGAATCTTTTGTCCGGTGTTCCGTCTTTCTTTAAAGCCACCGCAGAATGTTCATTCGCGTTTTCCATTGCAACAGGCGATGCAACAGGAGTGGATGGTTTTTTTGCAGCAGGCGTATTTGCTTTTACTGCTTTTTTTACTTCCGTTTTCTTAACAGAGGTAACAGCCTGTTCAGAAGCCTGGGCTGCCGGCTTTACAATTTTTGTTTCTGTTTTTTTTGTTTCTGTTTTTTTGATGGCCTGGGCCTGTGAACCAAAGGCAAAACCTGCCAGTAAAAGGGCAGATAAAATAATTTTTTTCATTTTTAATGTTTTTAAATTTAAAGAGAATACACAAATGTAATGTTGTGTATCAATGTAATAATGGTGATTAACTGCCGGTTAACGAATGTTGCTTAACCATGTATTAACGTGTTTGCTGTAAATTGAGGAAGATAAAAACAGGATATTTGCACACATCCATGCGTTCTTCAACTTCCAGATCGGTCATTCTTATTTCCACTGTTGTCATCATTGCACTGGTGGCAGCACAACTTATGTGGTTATATAAGATCTACCAGTACGAACAAAAAGAATTCCGTACCAGTGTGATCAAGAGTATGCGGGGTGTTTATGAAGAACTGGAACTCCTGGAATTTTCAACTATACGTTTACAAAAACTGGTACTGGAACCTGACGCCAACACATTTTTAATGAAAGTACATTGTATACCGGCAAAGGAGGTACTGGTAAATGCAGTGATGCATAACCTGGAAGACTTTGGCATTTTTGCAGACTGTAACGTAGTGGTATATGACAGGCAGAAAAAAAATATTTTATACCAGGCCTATCTGCCCACGGTTGGTTCAACTCAGAACAGTAATGAGCATATAAAAATGTCACTTACTGATTACAGTTATATCATGCTGTATTTCCCGCATGTAAACTGGTATATCATTAAGGCTATGGGTTGGTGGATTTTTTCGATGGTACTGATACTGGTGGTGATGGTGGCACTTGGAATGAGTATGTATTACCTGTACCGGCAGAAATTTATCAACGAGATTCAGCATGATTTTATCCGTAACGTTACACACGAATTTCAAACGCCATTAACTACTATTACTGTAGGCCTTGACGCACTGGCTAAACCATATGTAACTGACCAGCCGGAAAAAAGAAATCATTACCTGCAACTGATGCAGGCACAGACTTCTTACCTTAAACATCATATTGAAAACCTGATGAAAGTGCTGAAAGCAGAAAGCAATGGCCTGGTGATGGAACGCATTTCACTTTCACCGCTTGAACTGATACACAAGGCCATTCACCAGCTGGATTTTTCCATACGTGAGAAAGATGCCATTATTCATTTTGACAGGGCGGAGAATTTTATGGTACAGGCAGACCCATCCAGTTTATTTGTGGCATTGCTTAATCTCATTTCCAACGCTGTAAAATATGCTCCTCAGCCGGAAATTCATATTTCCTGTTACCAGCAGAACAATCATTGTATCATCAGCATTAAAGACAATGGAGTGGGCATCCCTGAAAAATATAACCGTAAAATATTTAATAAATTCTTCCGCGTGATGGAAGGAGATGTACACGATGTAAAAGGCCTGGGCCTGGGATTGTACTTTACCAAAAAAGTAATTGATGGCCATAATGGAAACATCAAAGTGGTAAGTGCTCCGGGTAAAGGTGCTGAATTTATCATAGAAATACCTGTATAATGCAACCGAAAGCAACCATATTATTTGCAGAAGATGATAAAAGCCTTGCGTTCATGATAAAGGATGCACTGGAAGAAGAACAGTATAAAGTAGTACATTGCCTGGATGGTAAAGATGCCATTGAAACTTTTGATAAAAATAAATTTGACCTCTGTTTGCTGGATATCATGATGCCGCATAAAGATGGCTATGCCGTTGCAAAAAAGATCAGGCAGCAAACCGATGTGATGCCTATACTTTTTCTGAGCACCAAAACAGATGAAGAAGACAGACTGAAAGGTTATGAAACGGGTGCAGATGATTATATATCCAAACCATTCAGCATTAGTGAACTTATAAAAAAGATCGAGGTCTTTTTGCGAAGATCAAAGAAAAGTCAGTCACGTGCCGATATCAACTTTACACTCGGCAATTCTTTTTTTATACCTGCCGAACTTAAAATAAAAACACCGGCCGAAGAAATGACGATCACACAGAAAGAGGCTGATCTTTTATATTACCTCTGTGAAAACCTGGGGAAAGTTTTAAAGAGAGATGAAATACTGATTAACGTTTGGGGAAAGGATGATTATTTTTTAGGGCGTAGTATGGATGTGTACATCTCAAAACTGCGTAAATATTTAAAATCTGATCCTTCCATCTTATTGGAAACACTTCATGGAATAGGATTCAGGTTAAGTATCACATCATAATTTGCGGATATATCCCCTGTAGGAAACAGGATCTTTACGGCTGCTCATCACGTCGAGTGTTGCCGTTCCATTCTTTAAAATATAAAAAGAAAATATTCTTGCATCCTGGTTATTTACATTGATATCTAACTGGTAACCTTTACGGTTTTGTTTGATATTGTAAGAAATTTTATCAGTTGTAAAATTCAGGTTCGCTTCATCCGGTCTCGCTGAATTGGCTATGCCTATGTATGGCAGTTCCACAAAAAGTGAATCTCCTTTAGCGATAACCTGGTAAGGTGTATTGAACAATTTGAAACCATTGCTCCCGGACGACATCGAAGTGGCCACAAAAACAAATCTTTTAGCCCTTACCTGTTCATCCAGGGTTTCCTGTGAAAATCCGGTGATGGAAGCTAAAACAGTTATGATAAGGAAAATAATTCTCATGTTTTTTGTATGAACAGGGCAAGATAAGTGCCACAACATCCATACTTAATCTTAAAGTTAAATGAGGCGCACCATTTGCTTTTGATAAATGATGAAAAATGAAAATGCAATTCCAGTATTTACCGGCACATTTTACCTGGTCGTATACATTTTCATCATTAATTTCTTTCCGGAATCAGGCGTACAAATGATCATGTTCGCTTTTTCGCCATTCATTGTAATATGGATGGCCATTTATATTCTTAAGCATGGCAAACCATCCGGAAGAAAGTTTGATGAATATTTTTACGATGATGAAAGATGGAAAAGAAACAGCGGGGATTAATATCTTTTCTTGTTAAATCCGCCATTGCTGAAACCGCCACTGTTGTTCCGGGGTGTAATTCCACCTGGACGGGGAGCGCTCGGGCGTTCTTCAGCCTCTTTAACGACCAAAGGCTTTTTACCCAGGGAAATATCATTCAGGCTTTCAATGGCATCAAGGGCTTCGGTTCTGTCAGGCATGTCTACAAATGCAAATCCTTTGCTTTTGCCAGTCTCTTTATCGATCGCTACTTTTGCAGATGCGATAGTTCCGAATTTTTCAAAAATTTCGGTGAGTTCAGCATCATCAAGATCATACGGCAGACCAGCAACAAAAATTTTCATACCCGTGAGTTTATGCGAATGTAATACGAGTTGATTAATTAAAGCACATTTCTTTAGGTTTTATAAGGCAGGTTGGTCTGTTATTTGCCTTTTTTATTAAAATGTTCAACATGAACGATCATAACAAAAATGCAAAACCACCCGAGCACCAGGGCCAGAACAGTAATAACCTGGTTAAAGAAGATAAGGGTGAACTGGCCCCGGTTTCCAGACCGGGTACAGACAGTGTAAAGATCGCAGGTGCTACTGAAGGTCTTAATCAGGCCGCAATTGACAATAATACATCAGGGCCGGCCGACTCATCAGATCAATAAAATTTTATGCAAATATCACATGAAATGACAACCCTCACGGAAGTGATGGAAAAATTGCGCTTAAACCATATTGAAAGCGAATTCAGGATGGAAAAGAAAGGAATGTCAGCCTGTAAAGGAAAATATTATCAACCTGAAGACCTGATGATCATCAAAGTTTACAGGTTTGAAGGAAATACGGATCCCGCTGATATGATGGTGCTATACGTGATACAGGCAAATGATGGAATGAAAGGATACAGCCTCGATGCATATGGTGTATACAGTGATCACGAACTGGGTTATGATAATTTTATACGGCAGATACCGATCGCCAATCATGAAGGGCAAAAATTATTTCAGCTGTAAATGATACATGATTTTTTTGATCAGTATATTAACATACACTCACTTCCCAACAGATAAATAAGCCGGCAACCATAAATGCTGTCATTTGTTTATTTTGTATTGAGCCAGTATAAATTTCAATTTTAAATTCGTTTGTTCCACTTCATTTGATCACGCAACGGGCATATAAAAATTTCATTCACGGCCGTTTTTTTTATGAAAGAATAAAAAAT
>JANNZE010000154.1:0-3474 GCA_031410455.1 Chitinophagaceae bacterium
ACGGTATATATGAACTGGCTAAAATGGCCGTTAACGCTGCATTCCAGGGTAAAGGTATCAGCAATGCACTGATGCAGGAATGTTTACATTTTGCAAAACAAAAACATGCCGTTAAGATCATGCTCTTATCTAACCGGCGCCTCGAACCTGCACTGGCTTTATATAAAAAATTTGGTTTTAAAGAAGTACAGATGGAACCTACAGATTATTCGAGGGCAGATATACAAATGGAACTGGAGCTTTGATATATCATTTTTGCAGAATTTACTTAATTAAAGAATGTTTTGATTAAAACATTCTGTTCTATCTTTTACATGTAGAAAATGCCTGTTATGGAATTCATCACTCAAATTATTCTGTGTTGTGTATTAATAGTTGTTGTTATCCTCTTATTGCGATCCCGGAAAAACGGAAACGGAAAGGTGGAACATAAATTGGATGCCATCATTGAGAATCTTGCAAAAATTGATAACGGATTAAAAGAAGATTTTAAGATCAACCGGCAGGAAAATGCCTCCATTGCAAAAGATAACCGGTCAGAACTGAACAATACTTTACGCGATCTGAAAGCGGATCTTTCTTCAGTTCTGAAAAATATCCAGGAACAGAACCAGCAATCATTTGTAAACATCAACAGAACCCTTGATGAAAAACTGGTTGCGTTGCAAAACCTGTCGAAAGAAGACGGGCGTTTGTCAAGAGAATCCATCAACCATGCTATTCAGCAATTCCAGGAATCTTTTAATAACAGCATACGTTCTTTCAACGATCTGCAGCGTGAGAAATTTGCCCAGCTGGATGTAAAGCAGCATGAACTGCTGAAAGGAACAGAAACAAAACTGGAATCCATACGCATCACCGTAGAAGAGAAACTGGAAAAAACATTGAGTGAGCGCCTTGGACAAAGTTTTGATACAGTTGGCAAACAATTGATAGAAGTGCAGAAAGGTCTTGGTGAAATGCAGACGCTGGCACAGGATGTTGGCGGATTGAAACGCGTATTGAGCAATGTAAAAATGAGAGGCGGTTTTGGAGAAGTGCAATTGCACATGTTACTCGAAAATATTTTAGCACCCGATCAGTATGAAGCGAATATTGCGACTAAAATCGGCAGTGTTGACAGGGTTGAATTCGCTGTTAAATTTCCAAATAAGGAAGGAGACAGGAATTATATCTGGTTACCGATAGATGCAAAATTTCCAAAGGATGCATATGAATACCTGCAGAACGCTTATGATACGACCGATCCCGTTCAGATTGAAACGGCGCAGAAGAACCTGGAAAATGTGATCCGTAAAATGGCAAAGGATATCTGTGATAAATACATTGATGTTCCCAATACCACCAATTTCGGGATCATGTTTCTGCCTTTTGAAGGTTTATTTGCAGAAGTTGTGAGAAAAGCCAGCTTGCTTGAAACACTTCAACGTGAGTGTAATGTGATCATTACAGGCCCCACAACACTCGCTGTAATTCTGAACAGTCTCCAGATGGGATTCAGAACACTTGCCATTCAGAAACGCAGCAGCGAAGTTTGGAAAATATTAAGTTCCGTTAAAAAAGAATTCGGTCAATTTGGTGGATTGATGGATAAAGCACAGAAGAATATCCAACAGGGACTGAATCAACTGGATGATATTGCCGGAGTTCGAACGAGAGCTATAAATCGGCAGTTGAAAAGTGTTGAATCTGCAGATAATGATAATATGGATGTGGAAGAAGCCCTGCCTAAAAACATTGCAGAAGATCAATAGAAGTTAAAATAGTTGGATGATTACCCGGAACAGTTCATAAGTTCGTTGTATTTTCAGATAATGCTATATAAGCCTAGTTTTCAGATAATCTGTTCACCCTTAACCCATCCCATTTATGAAGTCTAAAGTGTTCGCCCTGCTGATCCTTTTATTTTCTGTCAGCACAAATATTTCTTTTGCTCAGAATTTTCAACCCGGTAGCATCACATTTCTTTCCGGTCAAAAAGATACCGGCTGGATCGAAGAAAAATTATGGAATACCAATCCCGGAAAAATCAAATTCAAGTCACTTGCAGGTGTTGAAAATGTATATACAGTTTCAGAACTTGAAAGTTTCCGTTTGAAGAATTCTGTTTACCAGCGTGCAGTTGTTTCGGTAGATCAGAGACCTGTGGATCCATTAGTTGAATTTACTCCTTCTAAATCCAGTATTACTGATTCTGTTTTTCTGAAATTAATTATACTTGGTAAGCCGGTTACACTTTTTCAATATAATGATGCCAGGCCACATTATTATATTACAACAAATAATACAACTACTGAGGAACTGATTTTTGCAGTAAATGATGAAAGTTTCAAACAACAATTAAGAAGTATTAAATCAATATCGTGGACAAATAATATTCAGAATAAATTGTCTGAACTCTCTTACAGCCTCGATGATCTGTCTGGATTTGTAAAAGTGGTTAATGATGTTGAATTGTATTCAGAAAATAATAAAAAAGTAGATGAAATTAAAAGGTTGGTATTCTTTGCAGGAGGTGGAATGATTTTTCAGAAATTTAAACTCAAAAGTGATATTTTAGGTTATGGCGATTTGAAATTCGACAATGATATAAGTCCCGTTTTTAATGCGGGTGTTGATATATTGTTAGGTTTGGAAAAAGCCAGGACCGCTATCAGAATTGCTTTAGCTTATTATCAGCTGAAAACGCATGGCCAGGCCGACTATCAAACCGGCAGTACCGGCCGTTCCCAACATTCAGATTATTTTTTGCAGCAGACCAATATTGAACCGTCGCTGGGAATATCCTATAATTTTTATCATCACCCCGGTTTGAAATTATTTGGGGGAGCTACATTTTCCTATCATTTTTCAAAATATAATGATAACAGGTACAGGTTATACCAGGTAAATTCAACAACCCAGTATACTGATATGACGATTCTTAAATTCGAAAAAAGCTGGAGTTCTGTATCCGCACAGTTAGGAGCTGTCATCAAAGATCATTTTGAATTCCGGCTAAACTCCACCATAAACGGTTCATTTCTGAAAAACCCGTTTACTGATCAGAAAGTTATGAATACTTCAGCATGTTTATTTTACAGGTTCTAAATAGCAGCTTTGAATGATTCATGTTTTAAAGTCATTATTGTAAATTTAAACACAAGTTATTGACATTTTTATTGAATTCAATTTTAATAAAACAATCTGCCTTAAAATTTATTATACAGTACAGTGAGAAAAGAGCGGGGGGGGGGATATCCTCCTGTTTCGCATGATGTAATGAAGAACGAAAATTTGTGCAAAATAAATTTTTAAAGTGTATTTTTATCATGCAGATTGTTACTTGCTCAAGCGTAAATTTAAAGCAGGCATGAAAGTGAGCTAAATACAATTATATGTTCTGAAACGTGAAAGAGTTTAACATTAAGACTGAATTAACTTGCAGGAGTGAGAATAATCAGATGAATGTTAAATGGGGGGAGGGAGTCAGTA
>JANNZE010000155.1:0-4031 GCA_031410455.1 Chitinophagaceae bacterium
TATCCATAAAACGTCATCGATGGTTACAATTCCTAACAATATCCCTTCATCGTCTGTTACCGGCAGTGCTACACGGTTATTCATTTTGAAAGCCTCGTTTGCCGTTTCTTCATCATCATTTACGTATAAAGAAATAAAACGATTGTCCATAAGGTCTGATACTTTAGCATCAGGAGCAGCGAGAATGATGTCCTTTATCCGGATATCATCCAGTAGTTTACCATGCTTATTGATTACATAAATCACGTCAATGGTTTCAGTGTTAACACCAAACCGGCGGATCGTCTGCAATACTTCGTTTACCGTATTGTATTCGTATACGTATACATAATCCGGTGTCATCAAACGGCCCACACTGTCTTCGGGATAGCCTAATAATTCCAGCGTGATACGCCGTTCCTGCGGATCGAGTGTTTTGATAAGGTCCCTTACAATGCCGGTCGGCAATTCTTCCAGGAAAGCCACGCGGTCATCAGCTGGCAATTCATTTAATAATTCCGCCGATTTAAAAGTAGGAAGGTCATTGATGATCCTTTTCTGCTCTGCAGGATCCAGGATCTTGAATACACCAGCAGCCCGGTGTATAGAAAGATGGGAAATGATCTGGGTTTCATATCCTTCATTTTCATAAATAAGCTCCGCCACATCGCTGATATTCTGCTGATTCAGGAACTCCTGTATCTGCAGTTTATTTTCTGAAGCGATGATCTCTTCGAACTGTTGCTGTAATGTGATGTCTTCTTCCAGTGACATATACATTTTTTATTTCGCGAAACGTTCCGCAATTTAGCCCTTTAATTCAAAAATGAATTTTTGCTTCTGAAAGGTTTACATATAAATGATACGGCCGGCAAAGGAAGAGGTGTGTTCACTTCGGAAAATATTGCAGCAGATACCATCATAGAATTATCGCCTGTAATAGTGATGAATGCAAAAGACAGGACAATGCTTGATCAGACCCTGTTACACGATTATATTTTTGTATGGGGGCCCGAAGGAAATCAATGTTGTATGGCATTGGGATTTATTCCAATGTATAACCACAGTTATGAAAGCAACTGTGAGTATTTTATGGATTTTGCGGAAGACACAATTTTAGTTAAAACGGTAAGAACAGTGGCAGCAGGAGAGGAACTGACCATCAATTATAATGGCGACTGGAATGATCATTCAAAGGTGTGGTTTGATGTAAATCCGCTTTGATCAGAATTGCAGACATAAAAAAACGTCTTCGCATGTACGCAAAGACGTTTTTATTTTTTTTACAGATGAAATTATTTCCTGTTTTCGAATTCTTTCCTGATGATGTTGAGTGCACCACCTGCCTTAAACCATTCGATCTGTTGTTTATTGTACGTATGGTTTACCATGATCTCGTCCCTGGTTCCATCAGCATGTATTAAAACAACTTTTATTTTTTTATTGGGAGCAAATGTTTTCAGTCGGATGATGTCGATCGTATCATCTTCCAGAATTTTATCATAATCGGCTTTGTTATCGAAAGTTAAAGCCAGCATTCCCTGCTTTTTAAGGTTGGTCTCATGTATGCGGGCAAATGATTTTACGATCACTGCTCTCACACCCAGGTGACGTGGTTCCATTGCTGCATGTTCACGTGATGAACCTTCACCGTAGTTTTCATCGCCTACCACCACAGTGCCGATTCCCATGGCTTTGTATGCACGTTGTGTTGCCGGAACCGGACCATAAATACCTGTCAAGTAATTCTTTACTGAATCTGTTTTATCATTGAAATAATTCACGGCACCTATCAGCATATTGTTACTGATATTATCCAGGTGACCACGGAATTTTAACCAGGGACCTGCCATCGAAATGTGATCAGTAGTACATTTTCCTTTGGCTTTGATCAGGAGTTTCAATTCTTTCAGATCATCACCTTCCCATTCAGGAAATGGATCCAGTAACTGTAAACGTTTACTATCGGGAGAAACGATTACCTGAACGCCGGAACCATCCAGAGCCGGTGCCTGGTATCCTGCATCTTCCACAGCAAAGCCTCTTTGCGGCAATTCGTCGCCCGTTGGAGGATCCAGTTTTACCATTTCTCCTTTGTTGTTCATCAGAGAATCTGTAAGCGGATTAAAATCCAGCGTTCCGGCGATCGCCATGGCGGTTACTATTTCCGGTGAACCTACAAATGCATAGGTATTCGGATTCCCATCGGCACGTTTTGCAAAATTTCTGTTGAAACTGTGAACGATGGTATTTTTTTCTGCTTTTTCTGCACCCACACGTGCCCACATTCCAATACATGGTCCGCATGCATTGGCAAAAACCGTTGCACCAATTTTATCGAACACACCTAAGAAACCATCTCTTTCAATGGTATAACGCACCTGTTCAGAACCCGGAGTAATGGTAAATTCTGAATTCAGTTTTAAACCTTTTTCATGTACCTGGCGGGCTAAACTTACGGCACGGCTGATATCTTCATAAGAAGAGTTGGTACAGCTTCCGATCAGGCCTACTTCAATTTTCATTGGCCAGTTATTCGCAAGGGCGGCTTCTTTCATTTTAGAGATCGGCGTTGCCAGGTCCGGTGTGAAAGGACCATTCAGGTGTGGTTCCAGTTCTGATAAATTGATTTCGATCACCTGGTCAAAATAAGCTTCGGGATTGGCATATACATCCGGATCACCTGTAAGGTGTTCTTTGATACGGTCTGCCAGGTCTGCTATATCTGCTCTGTCTGTAGCCCGTAAATAACGGCTCATGCTTTCATCATATCCGAAAGTAGAAGTAGTGGCACCTACTTCAGCACCCATATTACAAATAGTAGCTTTACCGGTACAACTCATACTGGTGGCACCTTCTCCGAAATATTCCACAACAGCACCTGTTCCGCCTTTTACAGTTAAGATACCGGCCACTTTTAAGATCACATCTTTTGGGGCCGTCCAGCCATTTAATTTTCCGGTCAGTTTTACACCGATCAGTTTTGGCATTTTCAATTCCCACGGCAAACCTGCCATCACATCACAGGCATCTGCACCACCCACACCAATCGCGATCATTCCCAAACCACCTGCATTTACGGTATGACTGTCTGTACCGATCATCATTCCACCGGGAAAAGCATAATTTTCCAACACCACCTGGTGAATGATACCCGCACCCGGTTTCCAGAATCCGATACCATATTTATTGGAAACGGAACTTAAAAAATCAAATACTTCAACACTTTCTGTTTTTGCACGGCTTAGATCTGCCACACTGTTCTCTTTTGCTTCAATAAGGTGATCGCAGTGTACCGTACTTGGAACGGCCACTTTTGTACGGCCAGACTGCATGAATTGAAGCAAAGCCATCTGGGCCGTAGCGTCCTGCATGGCCACTCTGTCAGGAGCAAAATCTACATATGAACTGCCGCGTTCAAATGGAACGGTAGCGTTTCCCTGCCACAGATGCGTGTATAATATTTTTTCTGTAAGCGTAAGCGGTTTCCCTACAATATTCCTGGCCGCTTCAACGCGGGAAGAAAAATTTGCATACACCTTTTTAATCATGTCAATGTCGAAAGCCATAGTGTAGATTTGAGGATGATCTAATACATCAGCTATTTAAAAGAAGGTCAACAGCCAATTAAGTTGCAAAATTAGTCAAATTCATAATCAGATTCAATTGCAAAAAACAGTAATTTTACCCTGAATGGATAATAAATGCCAATTATGAATCGTTTTAAACATTTTATTGAATGGCATGTGTTCGGTGTTTGCTCAGCTATAGGAGAAAAAGCAGGCATTGCCACAACTACCATCAGGAAATATTTTATATACATTTCTTTCTTAACAATGGGCTCTCCATTGATCATATATCTGTTTGTTGCTTTCTGGATGAATGTAAAGCGTTATATTTTTAACGCGAAGCGAAATCCGCTAAGGTATTTATAATTTGATTTATAATATGCCGTTTCGTATTTCAAAGGATGTGAAATTATATTTTTATATATTGAGAAAATATAAACAGTATTTTCTTTAAGCACCATTTTTACTATTTTCTAAAGAAGG
>JANNZE010000156.1:0-6791 GCA_031410455.1 Chitinophagaceae bacterium
ATAAATGTGAACCTAAAAACCCGGCAGCACCTGTTATTAAAATTCTTTTTTTCATTTTTAATTTTTTACGACCGTTGAGCAGCTATCAGAGGCCGTTGATGTAATGGTGGCCGTTGAGCTATCAGATATCGTTGATGTAATGGAGGCCGTTAATGTAATGGAGGCCGTTGAGCTATCAGAGGCCTCTGAGCTAATGGAGGCCATTGAGCCTGTCGAAATGGGCGACACTTTTCTCCTTCCCACGCTTTCATAATGAAAACCGAGTTCCGTGATCTGCTTAAGATCAAAAAGATTTCTTCCGTCGAAAATCACTTTGTTTTTAAGTGTAGTACCGATTTTTTCAAAATCAGGCGTTCGGAATTCATTCCATTCCGTAGCAATAATCAATGCATCTGCATTTTGCAATGATTCATATTGTGTTTCTGCAAAATGAATCTTATCTCCTAACTTTTCTTTTACATTGGGCATTGCTTCCGGATCAAATGCAGAAACAGTGGCACCGCTTTTCAGCAATGCGTCAATGATATATAAAGCCGGAGCTTCCCGTATATCATCCGTATTCGGTTTAAAAGCAAGACCCCAAATGGAGAAATGTTTTCCTTTCAGATCATCACTGAAATAATTTCTGATCTTAGGCATCAGGTGCAATTTCTGGCGGTCGTTTACATCCATCACTGCATCCAGGATCTTAAAACTGTAATCTACTTCACCGGATGATTTTACCAGCGCCTGAACATCTTTGGGAAAACAACTTCCGCCATAACCAATACCCGGAAATAAAAATCTTTTACCGATCCTTTCATCACTTCCGATCCCTCTCCTGATCATATCCACATCTGCATTCATGCGCTCACACAATTGTGCGATCTCATTCATGAAACTGATCTTAACCGCAAGGAAAGCATTTGCAGCATATTTGGTAAGTTCTGCTGATCTTTCATCCATGAAAATGATCGGGTTTCCCTGGCGTACAAAAGGTGCGTACAGGTCATTCATCAGTTTGGTGGCTTTTTCAGAAGAAGT
Source organism: Chitinophagaceae bacterium (assembly GCA_031410455.1). Lineage (GTDB taxonomy): Bacteria > Bacteroidota > Bacteroidia > Chitinophagales > Chitinophagaceae > Ferruginibacter. The sequence continues at coordinate 1,024 of JANNZE010000156.1, forward strand.
TCCGATCACCACGCGGTCGGGTTTCATAAAATCATCTACAGCCACACCTTCCCGAAGAAATTCCGGATTGCTAACCACATCAAATGCAGCTGAAAGATCTATACCTTTTTCCTTACCACTTTTCAGAATAGAATCTTTTACTTTTTCTGCTGTGCCTACAGGAACTGTACTTTTATCAATGATCACTTTATACTGATCAGGTAACAAAATTTTTCCAAGATCATTTGCAACACCTAAAATATATTTAAGATCAGCACTACCGTTTTCTCCCGGAGGAGTAGGCAATGCCAAAAAAACGATCGCTGCATCTTTTATCGCATCTTCCAGATGTGTTGTAAAATATAAACGACCTTCTTTCTGGTTGCGCAAAAATAATTTTTCAAGTCCCGGTTCGTAGATCGTAATTTGACCGGATGATAATTTATCTACTTTCGATTTATCTATATCAACACATGTTACTGTGTTTCCCGTCTCTGCAAAACAAGTTCCTGTAACAAGTCCCACATAGCCGGTTCCAACTACTGCAATTTTCATTTTTTGTTTTTGATTTTACTGATTGATAAAGGCCAGTACTGTTGACGTGATCAATTGTAACTGCTCTTCATCAAGTTCTGTGTGAATAGGTAAAGAAATAACTCTTTCCGTTAACCAGTCGGTTACCGGTAATTCAAAAGCGCTTCCGCCAAATGCGTCAAACATTTTCTGACGATGTGCAGGAACAGGATAATAAATCATAGATGGAACTCCTTTCTCAGAAAGATAAGCATGCAGTGCATCGCGGTCAACGCCATTGAGTGTAATGGTATACTGGTGAAACACATGTTTGTTATCTGCCGCTCTGAAAGGTGTAGTAATTTTATCATTACCTGCGAAGGCTGCATCATAATAATCGGCAGCTTTTCTTCGAGCATCAATGTATTCGTCGAGGTGTTTTAATTTAATGTCGAGAATGGCTGCCTGCATGGCATCCAGACGAGAATTACAGCCTACTACATCATGATAATATTTTCTGCTTTGTCCGTGCGATGCGATCATTCTCATCTGATCAGCCAGATGATCGTCGTCAGTAAACATAGCACCGCCGTCACCGAATGCACCAAGATTTTTGGAAGGATAAAATGATGTGCAACCGATATGACCAATGGTACCGGTTTTTTTAACGGTTCCGTTATTCAACGTATACGTATTGCCGATTGCCTGTGCATTATCCTCTATCACAAATAAATTATGCTTCTCTGCAATTTTCATAATCTCATTCATGTTGGCGGCATGGCCATACAAATGAACAGGAACGATTGCTTTTGTTTTTGGTGTGATCGCTTTTTCAATGGCCTGTGGATCTATACAGAAAGTACGTTTGTCTACTTCCACAAAAACCGGCCTGATACCCAGCAAAGCTGCTACTTCAACTGTAGCTATGTAAGTGAAGGAAGGTGTGATCACTTCATCACCGGCTTTCAACCCCAGTGCCATCATGGCAATCTGCAATGCATCGGTTCCGTTAGCACAGGGAATTACATGCTTCGAGCCATGATATACAGCCAGGCTCTTTGCAAAATCATTCACCACTTTACCACCAATAAACTGGGAACTTTCCATCACTGCAATAACAGCACTGTCCACTTCTGCTTTGATCTTCTGGTACTGTGTTTTTGTATCCACCATCTGTAACGGCCGCATAGTCATATTATTTAAGCGGCGCAAAGATAACATTTTCAGGTACTCATGGCTTAGGATGTCTATAAATTGCTTAAACAACCATAACCGCTATTTTTGGTGAAAAATCTGCTGTTGGGACTATTTTTTTATACGCTTTTTCTGAAACTTTATCAAGCGGGCATTACTGTAGCATCTATTTGGAATATAAAAGCCCGTTTATGGCGGAATGGCCGGCAGGAGCAGCAGATACCTGTAATTACCGGGCCCTGCGTTTGGATACATTGTTCCAGTCTCGGGGAATTTGAACAGGGAAGACCTCTGATCGAAGCTGTAAAACATCAATATCCCGGTTACCAGATCGTACTTACCTTTTTTTCTCCCAGCGGTTATGAGATTAGGAAGAACTATTCAGTAGCAGATCATGTTTTGTATCTGCCTATGGATGGCAGGAAAGCATCAAAAGAATTTATTACCAGGATCAATCCTGCACTTGTTTTATGGGTGAAATATGAATACTGGTATTACTATCTTACCGAACTGAAACAAAAGAACATTCCGGTATTACTGGTGTCTGGAATTTTCAGGGAAGAACAGCCGTTTTTTAAAAGTTATGGAGGAATATGGAAACAAATGCTGGCTTCCTTTGAACATTTATTTGTACAGAATGATCATTCTTTGCAATTACTGAAAAGTCTTGCACAGGTTAATGTGACAAAAACCGGGGATACGCGTTTCGACAGGGTCACAAAAATTGCACATGAATTACATGCATTGCCTGTTATTGAGAAATTCTGTAAAGGTCATCCCGTTATTGTTTGCGGCAGCACATGGGATGAAGATGAAGAGGTGCTGATGCATTACGCAAAAGTTCATCGCAACATTAAATTCATCATCGCTCCGCATGAGATCGACAATGAAAATCTGCAGGATGTACATAAAGAATTTCCTGATTCTGTTTTTTATTCTGATCTGGAAAAAGAATTCAGGGATGCGCAGGTGCTGATCATTGATAATATTGGAATGCTGTCGAGATTATATAAATATGCCACAATAACGTATGTAGGCGGTGGTTTCCGAAATCCGGGCATTCATAATATTTTAGAAGCGGCTGTGTATGCAAAACCGGTGATCTTCGGACCGGTATATGAAAAGTTTGATGAGGCGAAAAACCTGGTAATGGCAGGCGGTGCATTCAGCATTGAAACCGCACTAGAGCTGGAATCCTTACTGGATCAGCTTTTGAATAACGAGACCCGGTTAAAGGCTGCAGGAAATATTGCAGGTGCGTATGTTACTGATCAGTGTGGCGCTACCCAAAAAATTATGGAGTACATTTATGCAAAACGCCTTTTGACCAGCTGATCAAATTGTTTAACTACCGGATTGGTATCACTCCACCCTAATTTAAGTTTCAGTTCTCTCCTGATCCAGAATTCTGCTTCCGGTAAAATGGAAAAACCGTTGATCGTTTTGATACTGCGTTCATACATGGTTTCATCTCCCCTGAACAATTCATTGATGAATAAAAAACGATCATTCAATCCCACAGCTTTTCTTAGATCTTTAATGGCTGTTTCCTGTAGAGAATCAGATAACTCTATCTTCCCCTGTTTCAAAGAATCATTCAGAGATGCACCGCTGATGGTTGGAATATTCTGGTGAATTTCTTTTTTTTGTGGCGGTGTGTCGGGTTGCTGATGGATGAGTGTTGGCGTATCTTCTACTGGATCAAAAAACAGTTGTGGTTTGTTGTTGGAGCTCATTTTGTTCACCGCCTCCATGTTTTTTTTGATCTCTTCCAGTTCCGCTTCTATCGCAGCTTCATCCACTTCCAGCACGGAAATGATCTTTTCTTCATCTTTTATTTCCGGTTCTGAAACAACCAGTTCCTGAACATTCTTTTCGGTAATGAAAGAAGGTTCAAAGGCAGGCATATTCACCATTGCAGACGAGGCAGCAGCGGACGATGGCTGCTGGGCACGAAGGTGTAACATTTCAGACTCTATCATTCTTACTGTTACCAGCATATCATCCAGAGAAGATGTATTCTTTATTTGCGATTGCAGTTTTTGTATAAGGGTTTCCACCCGGTCCATAAATTTCTTTTTCTCAGTAATGAATTAATTCATTTTGCTTGATGCGGCTAATCCTTAATCTTTGCAAAAAACTGGATTAAAGTTACAAACACATTTTTAAAATATCATTAATGTTTATTGAACCGAATTATAAAGGAGAGCGGCGTGGCTGGATTGAAGTGATCTGCGGAAGTATGTTCAGTGGTAAAACGGAGGAGCTTATCCGCAGACTGAAGCGGGTGAAGATCGCCAATCTGAAAGTGGAAATTTTTAAACCAGCTATTGATGTTCGTTATGATGCAGTGAACATTGTGAGTCATGATACCAATGCCATTCTTTCCACTCCGGTTGAAAGTGCTCAAAGTATTTTATTACTGGCGCAAAATGTTGATGTTGTGGGTATTGACGAAGCGCAGTTCTTTGATCCGGAGATCACATTTGTATGCGAACAACTGGCCTTAAGAGGCATTCGTGTAATTGTGGCCGGACTTGATATGGATTTTATGGGGAAACCTTTCGGTGAAATGCCTAATTTACTGGCGATCGCTGATTACATTACCAAATTACATGCAATATGTATGAAGTGCGGCAATATTGCCAGCATCAGTCACCGTAAAGTGAATGAAGGCGGACAGGTATTGCTGGGTGAAAAAGATCTGTATGAACCAAGATGCCGGCCTTGCCATGAATTAAAAGATAATTAATGTTTCCCAGGATCATCGCCTTACTGAAAAAAGATATACTGCTTGAATTACGCCAGCAGCATATGTTTTATGGTATCCTGTTATATACCGCTTCCACAATTTTCGTTTTATATCTTTCTTTAACGGAATCACCGGATGCTAATGTATGGAACAGTTTATTCTGGGTGATCCAGTTGTTTGTTTGTGTGAATACGGTGGCTAAAAGTTTTTTACAGGAAAGCCGTGGCCGGATGTTGTATTTCTATTCCATTTCATCACCGGTGGAATTTATCATTGCCAAATTATTTTTTAATATCATACTGATGCTGCTGATGAGTGGCATCAGCCTTTTGTTGTTCTATATTTTTCTGGACAATCCTGTGCAGAACCCGCTTTTGTTTTTAGGAATTGTATTATTGGGTGGAACAGGAATGAGCCTTGTTTTTTCGCTGATGAGCGCCATAGCAGCAAAGGCACAACAAAATGCAGCGCTGATTGCTATATTAGGATTTCCTGTTATTTTACCACAGTTGTTATTGTTGATGCGGTTGAGTAAATCTGCATTTGCAGAAGTATTCAGAGACGGTGCTGTTGCACAATTGGCTGCATTAGTAGCAGGACTGGATATATTGGTGATCGTTTTAGCGATCATTCTTTTTCCTTTTTTGTGGAAAGAGTGATTCTAATCGTTTATTTCGACAAGCTCAATATACTCGACAAGCTCAATAATCTCGACAAGCTCAATAAACTCACTTATTGAATGGAAATAAAGCGCCCTGAGTTTATCGAAGGGCAGAGTTTATCGAAGCACCCTGAGTTTATCGAAGGGTGCTTATTGATATAAAAAAAGCGCCCCTGATGGAGCGCTTTTACAATTATAAATTTTCAATTATTGTTTTACAAATTTGCTGGAGATCCAGGTACCGGATTCTTCCACCATCAGTGTATAGGTTCCTGCAGCAAGGCGGGAAATATTCAAAGATTTGATGTTACCATTCATTTTATCCTGCATAACAACTTTACCAAATGCATCAATGATCCGGTAATTATTGTTATTGTTCACTGCACCCAACACCACAAAATTGATCTGGGATGAAGCAGGATTCGGATACATTTTCAATACACCTTTAGCGATCGGATCAGCGTTATTTGGTTTTGTTGCCGTACCTAACTGTGCTTTCAGCGTATAACATGTACTTGCACTCATGGCACTGCTGTATCCATACACCAGTATGTAATATGTTCCAGCTGCAGCGGTGTAATTGATTGTTTCCGAAGTAGTGCCTCCGGCCTGTGAAATAGCAACCTGTGTACCTGCACTGTTCGGCAGTTTCAGATCAAAATCTGCCGG
>JANNZE010000157.1:0-2582 GCA_031410455.1 Chitinophagaceae bacterium
TTCTTCGCAATATCCAGAACCGGCCCCTGCTCAATATGTAATTCTAAAAAACAAAAAATACTGCCTGGTTTATATTCTGATTCTTTATATCGGGTGAAATCAATTCCAAAATCGATGAGTGCCTGTTTCCTGGAAATTCCATCCTGGTCTGTTCTTTCTAACTCTCCTTCGTCCAGTTTTCCTAAAATACCGCGGCTGCCGAATAAACCTTTATTGAAACGCCAGCCTTCTTCGTCTGCAAACGAAATTACTTCCACAGAACGTTCGGGTTGAATATTATTTTCTTTCATTGCCATCAATACCTCAATAGCACAAAGTACACCTGCAACGCCGTCGAATCTTCCGCCATAAGGCTGTGAATCCAGGTGGGATCCCATCATGAGAACAGGCAATGCAGGATTTTTCCCTTCCAACCTTCCGATAAGATTACCGAAATGATCAATATGTACTTTCATGCCTGCATCTTTCATCCATGAACCGGCCAATTCAAATGCTTCCTTTTCCAGTGTGGTTAAAGTGGGGCGGCATGTACCGGTTTCTCCTATTTTACCAATGAGACTCATTTTTTCAAAATGATGTTGCAACCTTTGTGCGTTGATATGCATGCCGATAATTTTTACTTAGTTAAATATTATAGTTAAACATCAAATTTAAGTAAACCATTGATGTTTATATAAGTTTAAAGCACAATGGTATAATTCATGCTTACGGGGTATAAACAAATAACTATTTATGAAAAAACTTCTGGTTACCACATTTTCGATTTTACTGATCCATTTCACGTTTGCACAGCATTCTTCCCATTTTGGAATTAAAGGAGGTGTTAATTTATCTACACTGAAAAACAATGATGCTTTTAAATACCAGACGGGTTTTCATGCAGGAATATTTTCGCACATACATATGGCAAAACATTTCGCATTGCAGCCGGAACTGATGTATTCTTTACAGGGAGCAGAATCAAAAAATTCAGTTATTGATACAAGGTATAAACTGGGTTACATCAATTTACCAGTGATGGTACAATACATGTTCAATAACGGTTTTCGTTTAGAGACCGGCCCACAGGCAAGTTTGCTGGTAAGTGCCAAACAAAAGATCAACACAGTGGAAACAGATGTTAAAGACAATCTGAATTCGTTTGACTTCGGATGGGGATTTGGTGCTGGATACATTTCCAAATCCAATTTCGGAATTGATGCCCGTTATAACCTTGGATTAACGGCCGTAAATGAAACCGGAACCACCGACCTGAAAAATAGTGTATTCCAGATCGGCGTATTTTACCAGTTCAAGGGAAGGTAGATCTCAACTTTCATTATACATCTGAAAAAAAACAAATAATAAAAAAGAGAGCACTGTTAAAGGCTCTCTTTTTTTATCGAATAATATATTTTGTTGAACTTGTATAATTAAAAAATAGAATAACTTCAAGGTTTAGTATTTCTGAGATCATTTATCCGGCCAGTATTTAAATGTAGATAGTTTTTTAATGAGCTCTTTTTCTTCTGATCTTACTGCAATAAAATTTGAGCCATGAAAATTTTCCATATTAAAATGATACTCGAAGAAATTCACATAATGAGGGAATATTTTGCCAATAACAAAACCTTTACCGGTTAAATAATTATAAAAGTCTGATAACAGATCATGTGAAGAAATATTAAATATCCCATATTCGAATTGAATGACTTTTACGATTCTGATATCATCTTCAAAACCTTTAATTACTCTCAGATCCATTCCTTCAACATCAATTTTTACAAAGTCAATCGCTGATATTTTATTTTGCTTTATATAATCAGTTGCTTTTCTGACCTTACATGGAATTTTCTCTTTGTAGTATTCATTATGAAACTTCATCCCTTCAATTTTGAAGGCAGTAGCGGTACCAGACTCTTCACCCATATTAATATAAATATCTTCTTCCATATCAGAAAGTCCAAAATTATTTGGTATAACATTTTTCAAATCTTTGATCTCCTGTACCAGCATTTTGTAAGTTTCAGGTACAATTTCAAATGAATGAATGATTGCATTCTGGTTCATATCTGAAACCAGATGACACCATTCACCATTGTTTGCACCCACATCGAAAATGCATTTTGGATTTGATTCTGCTATTATCCTGAGCATCCTGATCTCCCCGTTAACTTTCATATCGAAGTTCACATTGTTCAATACACGATGAAATTTATCAGTAATCTGCTCTACCTGGTCTGCAAATTTTTTACCCCGATAAAATCTTAATTTTCCTGAAATCAGAGATAATATTTTATTTAATACTTTGATGATCATGAAATGGATTTATTTATATCTGTTCCGTTTATCAAAATACTCAACTTGTTTAGGCAATGAATAAATTCATAATCCTTACATCAGGTATGAAAAGGAAGAACAGTGGGTTCCTGACCGGCATTTAAAGGTTCAGGGAAGATAAGTACCATTTATTTAGAATTATGAATTTTAAATGAAATTATTCCGAATTCAAATTTTATAAAACGGTAATTCAAATAAAATATCACAGGCTTCTGTGTTCAAAAACCTGTTATAAATCCAAAAAAAAATGACAGAAGCCTGAA
>JANNZE010000158.1:0-6482 GCA_031410455.1 Chitinophagaceae bacterium
TGACCGAAATGCCCATCCGGTCCGGCAGCGGCTTGTTGCCGGCGGCCTTGCCGATGGCCTCAATCGCCTTGGCATAGGAATTGAAATAATGCTTGGCGTCTTCCGCGGTGTGGGCCCCTTCGCCGAGCATGTCAAACGAATGGCGATAGCCCTTGGATTCGTTGGAGCGTGCGCGGTTCAGAGCGTCGGCAATGTTTTCGCCCAACACGAAATGATGTCCCAGGAACCGCATGGCCTGCTTAGGATACGACAGCCAGTTTGGTGCACGTCCGCTGCACAGGGCCATTCAAAAATATATTGAAGATCCACTGGCAGAAGAGATCCTTAATATGACCATTAAACCCGGCGATATTATGGTTGCTGAATTAGATAAAGAAGCACAAAAGCTGAAATTCCGGCTGAAAGAAGAACCAAAGAAGCGAGAGAAAAAATCAGAAGCTTAAATAAATAATAAACCCCGGCAGTTCACCGGGGTTTTTTTTATGTGTGCTGGTAAAATTATTTTTCGATAATTATTTTTTTAGTGGTGATGGATATACCATTCATGATCTTCAGGAAATATACACCGGATAACAAATTTTCGGTTTGCTTTACCGGGATGTGCGTTGCAGTGCTGCTGTACATTCTTTGAGTGGAAATAATTTTCCCATTTGCATCCGTAAGATTGTACTGCATAGTACCTGCAGGAATGTTTACCCAGACTTTCCCTTTGGAAGGAACAGGATATACCTGGTAAACATCCCCGTTATTATTCACGGAAACAACGCTGCTTAATTTTTCACGTCCGTTTTCGTCTGTGACGCGGACTCTGTAAAAAAGCATTCGTGCGAACTCGTTAGGTCCTGTATGGAGGAATGTATAGGTTTCATCACCTGTATGGCCGTTTCCATCCAGTGTGCGAACTGTAGTAAAATGAATCCCATCGGTGCTGTGTTCAATCTGAATAGTTTTTGCATATTGATTGTTTTTAATCTGCCATTGAATAGAAATTCCGTTGTTATTTTTTTCAGCATCAAGTGAATTGATCTGCATATCCAGTACTAAACAGACCGGGTCATATAATATTTTGATCGAATCTTTTGAATAAACCGGGCAGGTGCTGTGCAACTGGTGATTTACATAATAGGTTCCGGGAGAATTTATATTAATAGTAGATCCTACGTTTGAGCCAACAATATTTCCATTGCTTGTACTCCATGTATATACGGAGGCACTGTTGGAATTGTAAACAGTAAGTGGTACAGTAGGCATCGTTCCGCAGAAATAAATCAGGTCCGAATAGGCATCTACAACAGGATAATCAAACAAACGGAAGGGCGCTACAAAATCTTTCAGCTCCGCGGAAAAAGAAGTGGATGCTCTTGTTTTAACCAGAACTCTTCTGAAAGGTGAGCCACATGCATTGGCAGAATAAGACGCAGGGTCCAATCCAAGCTTTGACATGTTCACTGAAAATTCCATGAATTGTTTTGCTACATAATTTGAGGTCATACTGTTATCTCCCAGTATAAGAGAAAACGGTCCTGCCCATACATTATTGCCACTTTGTAATCCGGTATAAAATGCACCTGAGGTTAAGGGCTGTATACTGGCATAGCCGAAAGCAGCACTGGTGCCGTCTCCGTCAAATTCCGTCCCCCATCTGAATTGTGTAGGAGTTATACTCAGTGCAGAGCGCTTCACCCAGATGCGTGCTTCAATGAATGATAAAGAAGAACTGCTGTACTCCGCACTGAAAATGATGTCGCCTGGCGTAAGAATATTTCCTGCTGCATCAAATGACCAGGCTGTATGCCCGGCACTTGGCCCGTAATTATTAAAAGTTCTGGTGGTACGGTCATAATAAAAATCGGTCTGGTACAATTCAAAATCAAAATAGCGGTTACCGGTTGTGTTCTCAATGGAAACGCCTCCGAATAACCACAATGAATCCGTAGGATTGGGGCCCGCTCTTCTTACATGTGTAAACACATCCAGGATGTCATTTTTATCTGGTATACTTTGAGAAACGGGACAACTCCACGAAACCGGACTCATCCCGTTCTTATTACTTCCCGAAGCAAATATGGTGGAATCATTACCATGGAAATCACGGTGAAACACAGCATCTATCAACAGCCTGTTACTGAGAATTGAAAATGGACTTTGTTTCATTAATCTTGAGAAAGTACGGTTTCTCGTGGCAACGTTGGTGGTATAACCTGCAACGATCGCCGCCGCCCCGGTAGTATCGATTATATTTTGTCCTGCACCCGACGAGTTAACATACCAGTCATCTCCCGCAGCCGTTACCAGGCTGTTGAAATAATTGGCGCGAAGGTCGGCATCCACACCAAAGTTGGCTTTAGTGGCGGAAGTTACGATCTGTGAATACGAACAGACGGGCAGGCAAATTAAAAGTAAAAGTGTTTTCATCAGGATGGAATTTATTAGCGTCTTACAATACGTATCGTGCAGATATCCGAACAGATAACGTTACCATTGTTAAGCCGTGCATAAATACGGTAATACATAGTGCCTGGCAAAACAGTAGATTCTGTAAACTGTTGCATGCCATTTCGGCTATTTTGTACCGTTCCTTTATTGATCCATACTGAATACGGATCCGTTGGATCTTCATAAGTGCTTTCGATCCTGTATTGCGTTACATACTGATTGTTACTCATGCTCCACATCAGCATAATTCCGCTACCCTGCCGGTGACCATGTAGTGCAGTAAAGGAACATGTTTGCAGTTGTACATTTTGCTGACCTGCTTTTTCTTTTCCGGGTGTAATAGCCATTCCGGATAAGGATAGGGATAGTGCAATGATGACTGGCATTCTCATAGTTGAAAATTTTAAATTTTTAAAATAATCGGCTGGTTAGGGAAGGCCGGAGGTCAGGTAGAAGGTTGGGCAGTAAATACTGCTGAACGGGAAAGTGTAATTTGTATCAAAATATAAAACTCGAAAGTTGTATTTTTATTGCGTGGTAGCAGCAAATATTTTTATATTTATTGTGAAATAGCTGATTATCAATACTTAAGAAAATGAAATCGATTATTATCACCATTGACGGATGGTCTTCCTGCGGTAAAAGTACACTGGCCAGGCAACTTGCCCGTGAATTGGGATATGTCTACATTGACAGTGGAGCAATGTATCGTTCCATCACTTTATTTTTCCTGAGAAATAATATCGACTGGCATGATGCAGCAAAAGTGGAAGAAGCTTTGAAGGAAATAGAACTGCATTTTGAATTCAATGAAAAATCCATGCAGTCAGAGATTTATCTGAATGATGAAAATGTTGAATATTTAATACGTGACCTCATCATTGCTGAAAAAGTAAGTGAAGTTTCTGCAATTGGCGCTGTTCGTTCTTTTGCTGTTCAGAAACAGAAGGATATGGGACAGGAAAAAGGAATTGTAATGGATGGAAGGGATATCGGTACAACGGTTTTCCCTGATGCGGAATTAAAAATTTTCATGACCGCCGATATTGCTGTGAGAGTAGAAAGAAGATTCAGGGAAATGTTTGAAAAAAATCCAAATATCACGCTGGATGAAGTGAAGAGCAATCTTGAAATGCGGGATTACATCGATTCAAACAGGGAAGTAAGCCCACTGCGTAAAGCTGAAGACGCCGTACTGCTTGATAATACTTCCATCAGTATGGAACAGCAACTCAATTTTGCATTGAAACTGGTGAAACAAAGAGTTCCGGAACTGGAACTCAGTTAAAATCTGCAATAATTTTATCTGCATTGATCTCTGCACCGAAGAAGGAAACCAGCCGGTTGATCACTTCTTCCACAACTGCGTCAGGGCAACTGGCACCACTCGTCATTAATACACGAAGAGGTTTTGACCTGTCCAATTCAAATGAAGACAGGTATTCTTTTTGTTCATGAAAATTATAATGCATTATCTCTTTGGACGAGATCAGGTTGGCAGCACTTTCAATATAATAAGTGGGAAGTTTTTCTTCGCACAGTTCAACAAGGTGAGAGGTATTACTGCTTTTATAACCCCCTACAACGATTGCAAAATCTGCAGGTGTTTCCAGTAAACCATATACGGCAGACTGGTTATCGTTGGTGGCATAACAAAGCGTATCCCGTGTGTCTGCAAAACGCTCTTCCGGTTTTTCATCTGATGCATATTTTTCCAGCATTACGTTTTTAAGGTAATCAGCAATGGCCTGTGTATCGGTGGCCAGCATGGTTGTCTGATTTACCACACCAATGCGTTCCAGGTGCAGGTTTACATCGAAATTTTCAGAATATTTTCCGGCGAATTCTGTATAAAATCCGGATGCATCTTTTTCACCGGTAATGTACTTTGCCAGCGATTGCGCTTCTGCCATATCCTTTACTACAACGGTAGGTGTTGCCGCAGCTGAATGAGAGAACGTGGCCCTGGTTTCTTCATGTGTGGGTTTACCATGTACGATCACCGAATATTTTTTTTCTGCGATCTGTGCACTTCTGTTCCAAACCTTTTCTACAAAAGGACAGGTGGTGTTGTATTTTTCTATGGCAATGCCTTTGTTTTTCAGAATAGCTTCAATCGCCAGGGTGGTGCCAAAAGCAGGAATGATTACGATATCATCTTCTTTCAATTCATCAAAGGGAATGATTTGTTTACCATGTGTGTCCTGCAAAAATTGCACACCTTTCTGAATGAGGTCTGCATTTACCTGTGGATTATGGATCATTTCACTTAACAGGAAAATCCGTTTTCCTTTGTTTTCTTCAACCGTTCTGAAAGCGATCTCAATTGCATTTTCCACTCCGTAACAAAAACCGAAATGCCGGGCAAGGTAGATCTGTACAGGCCCGAAATTTAAAAGTGCAGGCGTAAAATCTTTTTTAAGTTTATCCTGTTCTTTGCGTTTCTTTTTGATGGCCGCAATCATCGGACTACGGTAGGCGTATGGTATCGTAAATTGTTTCATCTTAAACTTTGCAAAGGTACTGACGTAATACGTTTAATTTTATATAAAGATTAAAACAGAAACCAGCCGCACATGTTCAGAACCGCTTCCCTTTTATCTGTCTCCAATATCTATGAAGTCAACATTCGTCAGTACACGGAAGAAGGAACCTTCCGGGCATTCCGGGAACATATTCCGCGTTTACAAAAAATGGGAGTGGAGATACTATGGCTGATGCCGGTGCATCCTATTGGTAAGTTGAACAGGAAAGGCAACTTGGGCAGTTATTATTCTATCAGAGATTTTGAGTGTATCAATCCGGAATTTGGAACTGCAGAAGATTTTAAGGAATTGATTGAGGTGATACATGCTGCCGGGATGAAGATCATCATGGACTGGGTGGCCAATCATGCTGCATGGGATAATGTGTGGACAAAAGAATATCCTGGTTTTTTCTTCCAGGATGAGAACGGAGATTTTATGGCTCCATACGACTGGACAGATGTGATTCAGATAGATCATAACAACCCTGAACAACGCAAAAGAATGAGGGATGCGATGGCTTATTGGATACGGAATTTTGATATAGATGGTTTCCGGGCTGACCTGGCTCATCTGACGCCTTTGCAATTCTGGATCGATGCAAGAATGGCATTACAACATCTCAAACCTGATCTGATCTGGCTGGCGGAAACAGAAGATATTTCTTATCACCAGGCATTTGATATTTCTTTCACCTGGAACTGGATGCATACCTCTGAAAATTATATCAAACAGCATTTGCCGGATGAAACGTTTAAAGAATCGCTGATAAAAAACAAAGAAGAATTTCCTGCAAAGGCGTTAAGATTGTATTTCACATCGAACCACGATGAAAACAGCTGGAATGGTACCGAGTATGATAAATACGGAAAGTTTGCCCAGGCCATGGCAGTTGGTTGTGCAACATTTCCGGCATCTGTTCCTCTTTTGTATTCAGGACAGGAAATCCCCAACACAAAGCAACTTGCATTTTTTGAAAAAGATACCATACGGTCAGCCGGTAATTATCATTTAGAAAATTTTTATAAAACATTGTTGTTATTCAGAAAAGGTCATTCTGTTTTTAAAAATCTTAATCCGGAAATACAATTTATAGCATCACCCCATAGAATCATTTCTTTTATGACCGGTGAAAAAAATGATCCCCTGATAGTGATCCTGAATTTTTCTGATCATGATTTTAATGGCGGGATCATTGTTGAAATTTCGCCGGGTACATACCATGAATTATTTTCAAAAGAAGAGTTGTATGTAGAAGGAATTGTCTCTGTAAACATACCGTCCGGCGGCTACAGGGTTTTATACAAAGCATAAAAAAAGCCGGAACAATTCCGGATTTTAAATAACTATTTTTTTACTATTTATTCAGCGTTACTACATATTCATAGAGACCATCGTATCCCGGGTAAAAACCCGTAATATTTACGGTTGTGTTTTCTCCCATTGCTTTCTTAAGTTCTTCCACATTTTTCACGGTGGTCTCATTTATTTTGAGGATCACAAAACCGTCCTTCATCCTCG
>JANNZE010000159.1:0-3568 GCA_031410455.1 Chitinophagaceae bacterium
TCATTGCTCTGCATAATTTTTTCCAGCTGCAGATAATTCTGCTCACGGCGCTTAATATTCTGCTCCAGGAACTGCATCTGGTACTGACCAAGGAAACCAGAGATTTCTGTTGGGCGAAAATTAAAACCCAGGTCATAAAAAGAATATTTTGCTTCAAATTCAGAATTGATATTATATTTTTTCCTCCATTTTATTTGCTGGATCGCTGAAAGATTCCTGTCCCAGCCATTTGCCCTTACAATCCTCAGCATTTCTGCATAATCATCATCATCTGTACAAACCATACCACCTTCAATAGTACTCATATGATGTGCTACAAAAAATGAAAAACTTGCCGCCATGCCGAAGTTGCCTGCTTTACCATCTTTAGTTTCCGTTCCTAATGATTCGCAGTTGTCTTCAATCAGAATAATATTTTTTGATGAACAGATTTCTTTTATTTTCTGAATATCACCTGTGAAACCCAAAACATTAGTTATGAAAAATGCCTTAAGAGGCGTTTGTTTTAATGTATTCTCAAGATTGGCAGAGGTAACGTTCAAACATTCAGGATCACAATCAATAGCAACCGGAACCATTCCCATTTGAATGATGGGCATTGTATTGGTGCTCCAGGTTAATGCGGAGAAACCAACTTTATCATTATCTGCCAACAATCCCATATTTTTTAATGCCTGCAACATGGCCAGATTTGCACTGCCGCCACTGTTGAACAGGATAGCATGTTTGCGTCCCTGGTAAAGCGCAAATTTTTTCTCGAATGCTGTACATTCTTTGTCCATACTCAACCGGTCTGCCTGCAGAATGAATTCAGATAAGGCAATTTTTGTTTCATGCTCATTGATAAAAGCATTTTTCATTAATGGGATCATCAGCTCGTTTTTTCTTTATTGTATATTTCAATCATTTGTGTAATTCCATTTCTTAATGAAATTTTAGGCTCAAATCCAATTGATTTCATTTTTGTTACATCCATACATTTCCTCATCATGCCATCCGGTTTGGAGGAGTCCCAGTGAATAGCTCCTTCAAATCCTGTTAAGGAAGCTATCAGTTCTGCCAGTTCCTTTATAGATATATCTTCACCAGTACCAATGTTGATGAAATGATTTTCATGATAGTTTTCCATCATAAAAAATACGCCTACTGCAACATCATCAACATGCATAAATTCTCTTCTTGCTGTTCCTGTGCCCCATAAAGTAATTTCTGAAGCTCCTGCATCTTTCGCGTCTGAGAATCTTTTTATCAATGCAGACAGAACATGCGAATGGTTCAGATCGAAGGAATCGTTCGGGCCATATAAATTACAGGGCATCAGGCTGATACTTTCAAACCCGAATTGTTTATAATAACCTTCCAGCATTTTGATACCTGCAATTTTGGCGATTGCATATCCTTCGTTGGTAGGTTCCAGCAAACCTGTCAGCAAATATTCTTCCTTCATCGGTTGCGGACAGTTTTTCGGATAAATGCAGGAGCTTCCCAGAAAAACCAGTTTTTTAACGCCATAACGATAAGACATCTCTATCACATTATTCTGAATCATGAGATTGTCGTATAAAAATATAGCAGGATTTTTAATGTTCGCCTGGATACCTCCAACTTTCGCAGCGGCAAGTATGACTACATCCGGTTTCTCTGAATGGAAAAAATGTTCTACATCATTTTGCCTGAGCAGATCCAGTTCCTTTCGGTTTCTGGTAACCAGGTTTGTAAAACCATTATTTTGCAGCACCCGTAATATGGCAGAGCCAACCATTCCTTTATGGCCGGCTATAAATATTTTTGTATTTCTATCTAGCTTCATTAATCTTTCAGTTTCCAGTTTTCCCAGATAAAATTATACTGATAAGTCAGTTCATGTGTTTTTGATAAAGCTGCCTGTATATTTTCCATTCTGGTTTTAGCCTCATCTATAATAAAATCATGAAATTGAACCTGGATATTTTTAAATTTCTGTATCATACCATTATCAATGATGGATTCGAGTAAGGCATATTCTGCACCTTCTATATTTATTTTCGCAAGATCAATGGTGTCTATTTTGTTTTCATGTATAAAATCTACAATATTTTTCGTTTGAATTTCCAGGCTATTTGAATCCTCTATAAAAAAAGAAGAACTGTTATCTGTTAAAGATATTTTCTGAGTTGCAGTTTTATCTGAAAGTCCGTAACAAAACGGAATTACATTTTTGTTTTTTATGAATTTACTTTTAATGATGTTGTAAAATTCCGGGATAGGTTCAAATATATATACCGTGCAATCGTATCTGCAGATCATCTGCGCTGCAAATTCTCCTTTATATCCACCGATATCAAAAACCACAGAATCATTATTCAGATCATAATCCAATCGCAGTGTTTCATCGCCTTTATCCTGAAACCATTTCGTAGCTCTTTGTGCACTGATATATTCAGGATTTGAACTGGAGGGTTTATTTATCCTGAAGCGAATACCGTTCAAAATCCTAATCAAAAAATCTATCAATCGTAACATATTATTTTTTAATCCATTCCGGTGTTAAAAAAAGAAGTCCGGCAATCCTGGGTAGGGTTCTGGTGGTAAATTTTCCGCCATCTATAATTTCAAAAGAAATACAATCTTCCACATAATCATACATTTCGTAACTGGACATATCGCCGGCATATAAAGTGAGATAGTATATATCCGGATAAAAACGCAGATCTTTCAGTATTACCTCATAGGTATGCGTTTCGCCCATAGTTCCGCTTACTTCAAAAGCAGAATCAATGTCTATCATATTGGCAATCTTGGTACCGTCGGAAGCTTTTATTTCAATTGCAGTTTTAATATATTTCTCATTCGGATTATTTATTTTAATGCTAAAGCGTATGTGTATCGAATCTCCAATTGAATAATACCTGTTCGGCATATCGTTGCCGTTTGAAATGCTGATATTTGTAAATTCAGCTTTTTTATTTCCTTTTCTGAAAACGTTATTCAAGATTACGGATGAATCCGTACTTGAATTGGAATTCAGGTATCCTGAAACAACTTTTGACACAGAACCCATATCGCTCAATTTACCATGAACAAGTGATATCGCAGATTTACAAAGCTGGTTGATGGCGCCCATGTTATGACTTACAAATAAAATGGTACGCCCCTGTCCCATACTGATATCTCCCATTTTGCTGAGGCATTTCTTCTGGAATTCTGCATCTCCTACCGCCAATACCTCATCAACTATAAGAATTTCACTTTCCAGGTAGGCAGCAACGGAAAATGCAAGCCGTACATACATGCCTGATGAATATCTTTTTACCGGTGTATCAATATATCGTTCTACGCCTGCGAAATCCACAATCTCATCAAATTTCCGGGTAATCTCTTTTTTGCGCATGCCCAGTATTGCGCCGTTCAGGTATATATTTTCCCTGCCAGTGAGTTCCGGATGAAAACCTGTGCCTACTTCCAGTAAACTTGCAATTCTACCTTTTACTTTTACCTCTCCGGTTGTGGGAGCAGTAACGCGGCTTAATATTTTCAGTAATGTACTTTTACCGGCACCGTTTCTTCCGATAATACCAACGGCATCGCC
>JANNZE010000160.1:0-5242 GCA_031410455.1 Chitinophagaceae bacterium
TTGCTGATGCTGATCTCGAAACCATTTTCTTTTAAAGTTTTATTGTACACGCTGCGCATGAAATGAAGGATAGAACCATTGTACGCCTTATTACGTGCTTCCGCCCATTGAAGTTGCTGGGTGGTATCTGTTGAGGATAGGTCTTCAAACAAGGGTGAACCGGTGAACCAGCTGATATTGGTATTGTATTCATGTGTGAAAGAATCGAGATTGTACCTGATGTTGTAACCGAGTGATTTATTTTCAATCAGTAAGGGTTCATCAGACGTAACCTTAAGACGATTTCTTCTTTTGGAAAAATAAAAATGAATGGCTTCTTTGTTTTTGATGCTGCAGTTGATGCTGTTCTCTGTTTTACCAATGAATTCAGCCAGGAAAAAATCACCATATTTTTCCCATCCGTCTTTTACTTCTGAGCTGGATACTACCGCAATATCCATCATCTGTTTTTCGTGAACTTTTAATTCGAAATTAACCGGAACATTATCACTTGTTGCAATTCTTTTGGCGGAGGAATTAAAACCGGTGAATGTTGCAATGATATCATAACCTCCCGGCGGCAGGTATAATTTAAAATTACCATCTGCATCCGTGGAAGTTCCCAATGTTGTATTTTCTGCAAACACAGATGCACCGGGCATAGGAGTATTGGTTTCTGCATTCATCACTTTACCGGTAATGATCACATATTGAGAAAATGAAAAAGAAGTAAGGCAAACAAATAAGAAACTAAAAAGGAATTTCATCGGCTCGTATTGAACGCTAAAAATAAGTTATGCTTTGTTAAGCTTTTGTTGCAAGTTGGAACAACACCGGGAGATGGTTTCTTCAAGGGAACGATATCTGAAAGATGGAAATAGCTTTTGGAATTTACTGTTATCATAACTCACCGATTCCATAGCACTTCTTACAGTTTCCCGCGTGATCAACGGCTGTTTTTTTGTAAAAATCGTTTTTATTTTTTCCAGTCGCCATGCTAAAGCAGCCAGGAGAGGTGTCAACTTTTTATATGGCCGTTTTTTATTGAATCCATCCGCAATGAGGTTGAATACATTTCTGTAGGCACTGTTATGCCCGTTCACAATGAAACGTTCTGCACTTATATCACTTTCCATCAGTGTTATCATGACGGCCGCCACATCTTTCACATCCACAAAACCTGAGTTGCCTCCGGTATACCAGGCCAGTTCGTTGAATCCTGTTTTAAAAATAGCAGTAGAGCCGTCATTCCAGTTTCCAGCACCTAAAATAATGGATGGATTTACGATCAACGCATTCAGGCCTTCGGCAATAGCACGCCAAACTTCCATTTCACCCAGGTATTTGCTAAAAGCATATTTGCTGTTTTTATTTCCATTCACCCATTGCATTTTTTCATGTACAAGTCCGCTCACATTATACCTGCCCAGGGATGCCACAGAACTTACATGCACAAATTTTGAAACACCTGCTTCCAGCGCTGCATTCACCAGGTTGGCCGTTCCTTCTACATTGATCTTGTATAATTTTTCAACAGCATCCGGTGCAAATGAAACATATCCTGCACAGTGATACACCTGCGTCACATCCTGCATAATTTCTTCCAGGGCACATACATCCAAAATATCACATGGAACAGTATGCAGATTAGCGTGTGAAATGGAAAGTGGTGTGCGGTTGTAAATTGCTTTTATTTTTTCCCCTGCCGCTAAAAGCTGGTTGATGAGTTCAGAACCTAAGAGACCGGCGCCACCTGTTATTAATATCATGAGGGTATGTTAAGTTGAGGTGACATTCTTTTTTAATACTGATAAAATCCTTTACCGGTTTTTCTTCCCAGTTCACCTTTCTGCACTTTACCCATCTGTATGGGAGAAGGTTTGAACCTTTCTTTTTTAAAAGCATCGTACAACGATTGCGAAACAGCGAGGTTAATATCCATGCCGATCATGTCCATCAGTTTGAAGGGACCCATTTTAAAACCTGTTGCTTCCAAAACTGCATCTATCGTTTCCGGATCTGCAATATCCTGCTCCATAATTTTCATGGATTCCAGGTAAAAATGCCTTGCCACACGATTTACAATAAACCCCGGAGCATCTTTGCAGATCACCGGTGATTTACCAATCAATAAACAGATTTCTGAAAGCTGATGTATGGTTTCATCGTAGGTATGTTCGCCTTTCACCAGCTCTACCAGTTTCATCACATGCGCAGGATTGAAAAAATGTAATCCTGCCACTCTCCCGGGAAAAGGTATGGTGTTTTGTAATTCAGTGATAGAAAGGGAAGATGTATTACTTGCGAAAATGCAATGTTCAGTATTCCATTCACTAAGCTGAGAAAATAAAGCCTGCTTGGCTTCCTGCTTTTCTATGATGGCTTCAATGATAAGATCTGCCTTACAATCTCTGACGTCAGCAGAATAGGTTAGTAAAGATGCAACAGCGGTTCTTTCTGCAACATTGAGCTTGCCTTTGCTTAACAGGAAATCGAGATTAGCAGATACAGAAATTTTTGCTTTTTCCAATACGGGAGCAGATGTATCGAACAGTATAACTTCAAATCCTTTCAGTGCAAATGACAGAGCGATTCCGCTTCCCATTGTTCCGGCACCGGCAACAGCAATTTTCTGAATCATCCTGCAAAAATAAAAACTGCTGTGTTATTCGCGTGTTTTCTTTTTAATACAACGATGATTTTGAAAAAATGAACAGAGAAAGAATAGAAAGATCATCCACGATATTGCTTACCGAGAGGTTTTTCAGGAGAGAAAATAATTATTTCAATACGCCGGTTCTTGCTTTTTGATGCAGAAGAATTTCCTTTTTCGATGGGCTGCCTGTTCCCATACCACCTGATCATCATTCTATGTGGAGAAATGCCTTTTGCCATAAAAAAATCACCCACCGCCTTAGCCCTGCGCTGGCTTATTCCCATATCAGATGCAGCATTACCGGCATCCATATGCGACGTGATCTTTATGATGACGCCGGGATTTTCCAATAATATAACTGATAGTCTATTCAACATCTCCCGTCCCTGCACGCTGATAAAAGTGCCATAACCATAAAAGATCTGTGTTTTACCGGGTTGTTCATCAAAAAGGATGTGGATACCTGAATTGCTTTTTACTAATTCAGCTTCTTTAATTTCATCTTTTATCCTGGACGCTATTTTATCTGCATTGAAACCAACTGCAATCGTTTTTGATTTCTCTGCAGGAATAGTTTTACTGTTTGCGGTATTTGAAACAGTTGCCGGTATCGTTTTCTGTAGAGGAACGGGTTGCTTTCTGGAAGCAGTGCAACCTGCTATCAGCATACAAAAAATGGTACAGAATTTTTGCATCAGATCTTTTCAAAATTATAAATGAATGCAGCCGGTTTCCCTTCTATAATAACATCATATCTTAATTTCAACTGTTTGTTTTCCGACTGTATGATGAGGAAAATAAAACCGTTTGAATTCGGATCAATTTCTTTACCATCTGTTCCCATTCTTTTGATCTGAAGTAACATCGGCAGTTCAGTAGAAGTATAAACTCTCCAGGAGAAATTACGGTTCACTGCCACACAATTGTGGGCACCACTCGTGGCCGGGAAAGCATAATTGCCGGAAAACTGATCCGAAAATTTCCATGTACTTCCTATGAAGCAATGAAAATCGGCCTCATTAAATAGTTGTGTATTGATATCGCCGGTAACGCCTTCTGAAACTATTTTTTGTAATTGCCAGGTGCCTTCTATTTTATCTGCTGCACGATGCAGGGAACGGTTCACAGAACACGAGGTCAGAAGAACAGCAATAAGAAAAGAGAACAGGAATGAATAATTCTTCATGACATATAATTTGCAGAGTCTGCCCAATTATAATGCCACAAAGAAATGAGAAATTATAAATGAAAAATTAAGATGAAAGAGCGAAGAACTTTTACACATAAGCAGGATCAATGGTATTTGCTTCCTATCCATTTATACTATTCCCGTAAACTGTCGTAGAAAACGCACATCATTTTCACTGAACAGACGCAGATCTTTTATCTGGTATTTTAGCATGGTAATTCTTTCAATACCCATACCAAATGCAAAACCGGAATATTCATTGCTGTTGATGCCGCAATTTTCCAGAACTTTAGGATGCACCATACCGCAACCGAGGATTTCCACCCAGCCTGTTTTTTTACAAACATTACAGCCCGATCCGTTGCATATCAGGCAGCTGATGTCCATTTCTGCACTGGGTTCTGTAAAAGGAAAATAAGAAGGACGGAAACGCACCTGTACTTTGTCGCCGAACATTTCCTGTACAAAAAAATACAGGGTTTGTTTAAGGTCGGCAAAGGAAACATCTTTGGCAATGTATAATCCTTCTACCTGGTTAAAAAAGCAATGTGCTCTTGCGCTGATGGTTTCATTACGATATACTCTGCCCGGGCAGATGATCCTTAAAGGCAATTCACCTTTTTCCATTTCACGCACCTGCACGCTGCTGGTATGTGTACGCAAAACCCAGTCAGGATTTTTGGTTACGTAAAATGTATCCTGCATATCACGGGCCGGATGATTTTCCGGGAGATTCAAGGCCGTGAAGTTGTGGAAGTCATCTTCAATTTCAGGTCCTTCCGCCACAGCGAAACCCAGTCTCTTAAATATGGAAATAATCTTATTCTGAACGATGCTGATCGGATGACGGGAACCTGTTGGAAAAGCATATCCCGGTAAAGTGGTGTCGATATCATCTTTTTGAGACTGACCATTACCGGAAAACTGCGATTTGAAAGATTCAAATTTTACTTCAACATAAATTTTGAATTCATTGAGGGAAAGTCCGGCGGCCTTTTTATTTTCAGGAGCCACATCTTTCATAAAAGCCATCACATTCTTTACAAGACCTTTTGTACCCAGGTATTTGATACGGAAAGCTTCCAGTGATTCTTCATTTTCCACAACTTCCGAATCAATTTGTTGTTTGTATTGATTGATGGCAGATAACAATTGTTCCATTTTGCAAAGATAAGCGGTGAGGGCAAACCCGATTTATGGAATTTTTGTGATGAAACTTGCCATTATTCTCTAATTTTAGAAAAACTACACGCATGTCATTATTTAAATCCAGCAACCCGGCATTATCAGAAAGTAAATTCAGAAGTACGAGCCTGGAAACTGTAATAGCAGATGAAAATGCTATGACCGTTAGAGGATCGATCAACAAATTCGGTTTTCTTTTACTGATGGTTTTAGGCAGTTCATTTTATTCGTGG
>JANNZE010000161.1:0-2903 GCA_031410455.1 Chitinophagaceae bacterium
AGAAAATGAAGAAAACAGCAGAAGATTATCTGGGCCATGAAGTGAATGAAGCGGTAATCACCGTTCCTGCTTATTTCAATGATGCACAACGCCAGGCAACAAAAGAAGCCGGTGAGATCGCTGGTTTAAATGTGCGCCGTATCGTAAATGAACCAACCGCAGCCGCACTTGCTTATGGTTTGGATAAAAAAGGAATAGATCAGCGTATTGCGGTATTTGACCTGGGTGGTGGAACTTTTGATATTTCTGTTCTTGAATTAGGAGACGGTGTATTTGAAGTGAAATCAACCAATGGTGATACGCACTTAGGTGGTGATGATTTTGATAAAGTGATCATGGACTGGCTGGCAGATGAATTCAAAAATGAAGAAGCGATCGATCTTCGTAAAGACCCGATGGCCTTACAGCGCTTGAAAGAAGCATCTGAAAAAGCAAAAGTTGAATTGTCATCCGGTATGGAAACAGAGATCAATCTGCCTTATGTAACGGCTGTTGACGGCGTTCCTAAACACCTTGTAAAAAAATTAAGCCGTGCAAAATTTGAGCAACTGGCAGACAAATTATTTGAACGTTGCTTAGTGCCTTGCGAAGCTGCCATTAAAGATGCAGGTCTTTCCATCGGCCAGATCGACGAAGTGATTTTAGTAGGAGGAAGTACACGTATTCCTAAAGTGCAGGAGATTGTTGAAAAGTTCTTTGGTAAAAAACCAAACCGTGGTGTTAACCCCGATGAAGTGGTAGCCATTGGTGCAGCTATACAGGGTGCGGTATTAACCGGAGAGGTAAAAGATGTATTGTTACTGGACGTGACACCGCTTGGCCTTGGAATTGAAACCATGGGTGGTGTAATGACAAAACTCATTGAAAGTAACACAACAATTCCTACTAAAAAATCAGAAACATTCAGTACGGCGAGTGATAACCAGCCAGGCGTTCAGATACATGTTTTACAGGGAGAAAGACCAATGGCTACTCAGAATAAGAGCCTGGGAATGTTCAACCTGGATGGCATTCCGCCGGCACCCAGAGGTGTTCCGCAGGTTGAAGTAACGTTTGATATTGACGCAAACGGTATTTTACACGTAAGTGCAAAGGATAAAGGAACAGGAAAAGAACAAAAGATCAGGATTGAAGCGGGTAGTGGACTGAGCAAAGAAGAGATCGAAAAGATGAAAAATGAAGCTAAGGCCAACGAAGAATCTGATAAAAAAGAAAGAGAAAAAATAGATAAGATCAACCAGGCTGACAGTCTAGTTTTTCAAACTGAAAAGCAATTGAAGGAATACGGAGATAAGATTTCTGCTGATAAAAAAGCACCTATTGAAACGGCTCTTACAGAACTGAAAGATGCTCATAAATCCCAGGATATCGAAAAAATTGATACGGCTATGACAGCCTTAAATGCAGCATGGACAGCCGCTTCTGAGGAAATGTATAAAGCTACTCAGGAAGGTGCTGCTCAGCCAAATGGCCAGGAAGGTGCTCAACAACCTGATGGTGCTGAAGCCAACAGTGAAAATGTAACTGATGCAGAATTTGAAGAAGTGAAATAAGCATAAGTTTTATAAAAGAGAAAGCCGTTACGTTATTGTAGCGGCTTTCTCTTTTTATTATAAATTATAAATTTTGAATTTTAGATGAAATACGATTCAGGTTATTGTCATTTACTTATATCTTTTTGCCTTTTTACTTTTAATTGATTCTCCGTCCATAATACAGATGCCCGCATTCTTTTCCATTAAAATATGCAATGCCCGGAAGATATCCCCATTCAACAAAATCAAATTTTCGTAAGAGTTGGGTACTGGCTGTATTGGGTTCAAGTATGATGGCCACCAGCGTTTTAAAATGTAATTCCCGGGCTGTTATTACAGCATGTTCCAACAAAGCTGTTCCTGCGCCAAGTCTTTTAAATTGCTGATCTATGTAATAACTTATTTCAGCAGTACAGGCAAAAGCATCCCGGCCGAACCTGTATGGAGTAAAACTTAACCAGCCATAGATCTTTTGATCTTTTTCAAAAACAAAAACGGGATATTTTCCTGCAGGATGATTTGCAAACCAATCCATTCGTTCCTGCATGGATACAGGTGTAACATCACCGGTTTCAAATTCAGAAAGAACGGCCTGGTTGTAAATATCATTGATGTAAAAAAGGTCTTTTTCCTCCGCAGGTCTTATCATATAAGTGAATATAATTCACAAATTATCTAATCCTAAAAAATCTAATAGACAACCTAAAAATATTTCACTCATATTTTTTCATTCATAATTCTTCATTCTTAATTTTCTTTACCCTCCTGCACCCACTCTTTGTTGTTCTTCTTCAGCGCCCGATGATCTTTTTCTCTGCTGAATCTGCATTTTACCAAAACGATAGGTGAAGTTTATACCATACTGGCGATTATCCCAGCGATTGTTCATTTTGATATCTACTGTACCGTAACGTGTGAGTGCTTTGTATTTCTGCCAGTTGAAAGGATCACGTGCATTAATTCTTAATGTTCCTTTTCCTTTGAACAATTTATTTTTTGCAATCCCGAAATTCATTTGCGCCATAGGTTCAGCAAAGCTTAACTGATCGATCGTTTTATAACGATACCAACCGCTGATCTCACCGGAAATGGTTTTAGTAATGGTGAAATTATTTGAGATGTTTACGGTAAAAGATGTGAAAGAGATATCCAGTGGAACAACTGTGGAAATGCCGGCTTCATTATCGATATAGGTTCCTTTATATTGATTTCTATAGCCGTTCACAAATAAACTTCCGTTCCACCATTTTGTATATTTCACCGGGGCGCTGATGGCAAGCCCTATATTGCTGTAACTGGCAATGTTATCACTGGTAAGAAATCCTATGATCTCATTATTGGAACCGCGTTTACGATTGATGATCTGTG
>JANNZE010000162.1:0-3748 GCA_031410455.1 Chitinophagaceae bacterium
TTATCAATATATCCGATTACATTATGGCCTGTTCGTGAAATTTTTTTTATCTGCACATTCCCGGTTACCGGTGCAGAAGGATTTTCCAGGTGTTGCTTCCGGGCCTTTTCTTTTACATATACAACCGGAACGGAGAGTGACGGGCTGTTGTCATTTTTTTCAAAAGCCAGGTTGTCTTCCGAAGAACCTGTATTGATCAGAATGATCCCGGAGGCATTGATCTTTTTTAATCTATCATACAACGCAGGCTTCAGATCAAAATGTGGATTGTTTTCATTTTCTTTTATAAATTCTGCTACATCATATACAATCACCTCTTTAGAATGCGTGAATGTTCCGTTACCGGACCACGACATCGGAAAAAAATCTTCCTGTAAGATCAATGGTATGTCATTAACGAAAAAGGTTGCGCTGATGATAATTTTTTCTTCTTTCAATTCAAATGGCTGAATGAAATCAGGATAAACGTTGATCGGCTTCAGTCCTGCTTTTTTAAATTCTTTTACCAGGTAATCAGAAGCCAGTTTTTCTCCTTTAGTTCCGGTTCTGCGCCCTTCCAGTTTATCATCTGCCAGAAATTGAATGTGCTGTTTTAAAGCAGAAATATCCGAGAGATCAGTCTTATTTTTTTGAGCTTGCGCTGAAAAGTAAAATACACAGCAAAAGATTAAGATCCGTTTCATAATGTTACAGGCAAAGTTAAAAAACCGCATGGCGTACACCAACTTTCTAATATCGTAAGGTTGTATAGACTGTTAAAGGTAGCTTTGCAATCTTTCAGGCAATCATTTGAGTAAAAAAATAAATATCGCGTTAGTAGGAAATCCAAACAGTGGCAAAACGTCGCTGTTCAATGTTCTTACAGGCCTGAATCAAAAGGTGGGCAATTTCCCCGGTGTAACAGTTGATAAAAAAACCGGCACCTGTATGTTGAGCGCACAGCACCAGGCCAGCATCATTGACCTTCCGGGCACCTACAGCCTTTATCCAAAAAGAGGCGACGAATGGGTTTCCTATAAAGTGCTGATGCAGCAGGATGAATTGCAACCCGACATGTTGCTGATTGTTGCAGACGCCAGTAACCTCAAAAGAAATTTATTATTCTGTTCCCAGATCATCGATTTAAAGATGCCGGTTGTAGTGGCATTGACCATGACGGACCTTGCCAAAAAGCAGGGAACGCAAATAGATATTGCGGGTCTCGAAAGAGAACTCGGTGTTCCGGTGGTGGCGGTGAATCCCCGTAAAAACAAAGGGATCATACAACTGAAAAAGGTGCTGGAGCTGGCAGGAGAAAATAAAGGGAAGACGCCCGCACGTGATTTCATTTCCATGAATGATCATGCTGTTCTTATAGAGCAGGTTAAACACCTGTTGCCGGAAATAAGTAATTATGCCTGTTTGCATTACCTGATCAATTTTAAACATTTTAAAATACCGGCCGCTGATATGCAAAGGCTGGAAATGCTTATTGCAGAATTCAATTTTAATCCAACCAAAAGCCAGGCAGAAGAAATTTTACAGCGTTATACACGCATCAAGTACATCATGCAGCAAACCGTGGTGGAAACAGATCCATTGCAACGTTCATTATTCAGTGAACGGCTGGATAATGTATTGTTGCACAAACGCTGGGGATATATCATTTTATTATCTGTTTTGTTCCTGCTTTTCCAGAGTATATTCTGGATCGCCAAATACCCGATGGATGCCATCGAATGGAGTTTTGGTGAATTATCCGGATGGTTAACCCATGTGATGCCCGATAATTCGTTCAGTGATCTTGTGATCAATGGGTTGGTGGCCGGTTTGAGCGGTATCATGTTATTTATTCCGCAGATCATGATCTTATTCGGGTTGGTTACACTTTTGGAAGATTCCGGTTATATGGCAAGAATCAGTTTTCTTACAGATAAACTGATGCGGAAAGTTGGTTTGAATGGAAAGAGTGTAATGCCTATGATCAGTGGTTATGCCTGCGCTGTTCCGGCCATCATGACGGCCCGGAATATTGAGAACCGGAAAGAACGATTGCTTACCATTATGATCACGCCTTTAATGAGCTGCAGTGCCAGGCTTCCGGTATATACCATTCTGATTGCATTGATCATTCCGCAGAAATTATATCTCGGTTTTTTAAGTTTGCAGGGTCTTGTGATGATGTTATTGTATCTGTTGGGTACAGTTATGGCGCTGATCGTTGCCTGGGTAATGAAGTGGTTTATTAAATCAACAGAAAGGAGTTTCTTCATTCTTGAACTTCCTTTATACAGAAGTCCGCGCTGGAAAAATATGTTCTTTACCATGGTGGAAAAGGCCAGGATATTTGTGTTTGATGCCGGTAAAGTGATCATGGTGATCAGTATTTTATTGTGGGCGCTGAGTTCTTACGGTCCGAAAAACTCTATGAAGCAGATCAGTGAAAAATATTCGGTGATGGAAAAAGCACATCCTGAAAAAAATGCGGAAATAGCTGCGTTGAAAAAAACCGAACAATTAGAAGCGAGTTATGCCGGTATGCTCGGTCATACCATAGAACCAGTGATAAAACCGCTGGGTTACGACTGGAAGATCGGTATCGCACTGATCACTTCATTTGCCGCAAGGGAAGTTTTTGTGGGAACCATGGCCACCCTTTACAGCGTGGGTGATGATTCTGAAAACAATACTACACTTCGTGAAAAAATGGGTGCAGCTGTTCGTACGGACGGAACTAAAGTGTACACATTGGCAACGGGTTTATCATTGCTGGTATTTTATGTTTTAGCTATGCAATGTATGAGTACCATTGCTATTGTAAAAAGAGAAACAAAAAGCTGGAAATGGCCCATGATACAGCTGGCCTATATGACCATACTTGCTTATGTAATGAGTTTAGCGGTGTACCAGTTGTTTAAATAATTACCATTCCACAGCATATCCCACATTGTTTTTTACCTGCGGATAAATTTTACTGTACAGTTGCTGTAAGATCTCATCTCTTGTTGGTGTGTAATAGCCGCTGTTGTTGATCAGCTGCCAGTCTCCTGCACTAAGGGCACGGCTGTCCCCGGTATAAGTTGCCGTTTCTTCCTGCCAGCGGTAATCATCTCTGTAGGTGGTATTCAAAACAGTTTTACCAGTGATAAGATCTTTTACCAGCACTTCCATATCTGCCCTGGCCTGGAAGCTTGAGCGGATGATCTGCAAGGTGGCATAAACAGTTCTGGTAACAGGCAAACCGGAAGTATCTGTACCTATCTGAACCTGTGCACTGGCATTTCTGCTGTAAGAATTTCTTTGCGGATAAGGAATGTCCATGTTTCTCAGTCGCAGATCAACGATCCAGTCGGGTTTTATATTTTCCCTTCTTGCTTCCCAGTCGGTGTAAAAATTGGCAGCATACCTGTCAGAATTATTGCGAAGATCACGAACAAGGGTTTGCTGAAAATATTCGTTACTGTAATTATAGCCGGCATTACCCCAGCCACTGTTGAAAAAAAATGAATTGTCCTGCACAGGGTTCACTACAATATTTACGATCGCTTTTTCATAAGCGTTTCTCATTTGTACGGCAGCGTCTTTAAAACCAGGTTCGTATTTATCAGCTTTCTTAAAAAAACCATAAGCCTTCTTTGCATTTTCCCGGCCCGGTTTATTCAGCAATACTATTCCTGCATCATAATAATCCTGTGCTGCGTTTTGCTTGCTGTTTAAAATTTCGGTTGTATAGCTTATCGGTGATACCAGGCGGAAAGCCGAAGGTGTT
>JANNZE010000163.1:0-2148 GCA_031410455.1 Chitinophagaceae bacterium
CCACCAATTATACGAAGCAGGTAAATTCCTTTGGCTGCATTTTTTACAGAAATACTCATCAGCTGCTGTTTGTTGGACATCTGTTCTCTTTGTTCAAATATTTTCTGACCAGCTTCATTGAATAATGTGATGGAATAATAACCCGGCGCAAAATGGTTTGATTCAATTTGCAGTATCTGGTCTGTTACCGGGTTTGTAATTAACCGCACCATCTGATCTTTAATGGCATCCAGTTTTACAACAGCACTGTAAACTGGTGAACCAGCATTGAAAATTGCTTTAATCCGATAAAATATTTCAGTTGCAGGCGGATGCTGGTCATTAAAGTTGTAAGACATATTTCCACCGTTATTATTCTGAGGAAGAACATCTCCTGCTTTTATAAATTGATTTCCGTTTACACTTCTTTCGATTTCATATCGTATAACATTCCATTCATTTGCAACCGACCAGTTAACCGTGGCAGAACGGTTGACATTTCTTACTGCAGAAACAGAGCTGAATGTAAATGGTAAGATTACCGATTTGAATACGATCCTGAACCTATCGCTTGCATGAGAACCTGCATTTTCATCTACGGTAAACGAAACGGTAAAAGGATTATTGATCGGTACAGCCGTACGCAATCCTGAATAATTATCTTCCAGGTAGGCTTCCGTTATATTCTGGTTCCAGTATTGTGGCTCAAAATCAAAATGATAGGTCTGTCTTCTTAAACCACTGAGATACAGGAACAACGTATCTTCCGCTGCAATAAGTGAACGTCTTTCAATTGCCAGCTTCTGATTATTTCTTTTTAAACCCATATTTTCTCCAAAATTGGTGGGTTTAAAAGCATCCTGCATATCCACGTTATTGGAATAATTAATGTTGAACTGCGCTACAGTACCATCCAGTAAAACAGGTTCATTGTTTACCATTAATGTGAGATTGATTCTTAATTGTTGCAGCACAGCACTTTCACGCGTTACGAGATTGCTTCCCGATGCTTTTGCACTCTCTGTAAAACTTACTATACCATTTGTAAAGGGTGCATATACCAAAAATGCCTGGCCCGATTCAATATTATTATTTCCGTTCAGATAACTCCCCATTCCCGGAACGATTGTAAAACCCGGCGCCGGAAAATTGCTGGAAAATGTCTGGAATGCGCCATAACCATACACAGAATAAAGTGCATTGGTAAGTTTTGGATCCCATACATAAAAGTTACGCTGCACACCTCCCGATAAATTCACACTGTCAAAATTGATGGCAGAGGCATAAGGATTCCCGACAGATTCAAAATATCCTGCTGTTACATTGGTGGCTACGGGTGCATTAGCCGGTGAAAAAACAATTCCGGTCGTTCTGAGTTTTGTGGCAGACGCAGGACTGTTGAATAAAGTTGCTGAGCGGTTTCCCCGTACGAACAACATATACCCTTTGGTGTTTACAATAGGCAGGGCTGTACTTGTTACTCCAACCCAACCAGCGGAAATACGGTCAAATGTTTTGATACCGGATCCTCCAATGGCAACTGCGTCATAGCCAGGCGTTGGATGGGTAGTAGCATTGGGAACATCACTTGCGATCTGCGTTCCATATCCCGGATTGGGATTAGCGTTAGGTGATGATGAACCTTCCTGCCAGGATTGTTTGACGGTTTGCCCTGTTGTTGGTGTTGACAGGAACTGCCATGCTTTGGAATGTGCCGGAATATATCTTTCTGCTGTTATATTTCCGGTGATTGAGTTGCCCGATATTATTTTTCCCAAACGTGCAGTAGATGTATCTGATGACACCAAAGTGAGATTGTTATTGGTGTTGATATAGGAATTGGAAACATTACCATATAAAACAGCTGATAAAATTCTTAGCGTATCATTCGCCGTATTATTCAGAATCGTTCCTGTGGAATTACTGCTGATCAGGGTAGATAAATTTCTGCCGGTGAACCAAAGTCCAGACAATGTTTGCGCCGCACCTGTTCTTTTTGTTTCCACAATTCCTTCAAATGCATTGAACAGGCCTCCGGTATTATTTACATTACCGTACAATTGTAAATGTCCGTTGGTGATGGTGATCACAGCAGGCGAGGTCATATTGATATCACGTACTGCCTGAACAGTTGTAATGGTAGGCAGAAATGTATAACCACCGGTTACC
>JANNZE010000164.1:0-2519 GCA_031410455.1 Chitinophagaceae bacterium
TTTACAGATAAAATTTCACTCACCATACCCATTGCTGGTAACAAAATAATATAAACTTCAGGATGACCTAAGAACCAAAATAAATGTTGGAATAAAATTGCACTTCCACCTTCGTTTGGTAAAGCACCTACTCCATTTACAAATAAATCAGACAAGTAAAAACTCGTTCCAAAGTTTCTATCAAATATCAATAAAATACAACCAGATAATAATACAGGGAAAGAAAGTACACCTAAAACTGCTGTAAAAAATAAAGCCCAAATGGTTAAAGGCATCCTTGTCATACTCATGCCTTTTGTACGCATATTGAGTATGGTAGTAATATAATTAAGCCCCCCCAACAAAGAACTCACAATAAACATAGCCATGCTCACCAACCACAGATCCATACCGATCTTACTTCCCATAGAAGCATCACCCAGCGCACTTAACGGTGGATAAATCGTCCATCCGCCACTTGCCGGACCCGTCTGTACAAATAAAGAAGAGACCATGATCACAGATGCAAGGAAGAAAAACCAGTAACTCAGCATATTCAACAGCGGAGAAGCCATATCACGTGCACCTATCTGCAATGGAATAAGAAAGTTGGCAAATGTTCCGCTCAAACCTGCCGTTAATACAAAGAATACAAGCACAGTTCCGTGCATCGTAACCAGTGCATAATAAAATTCCGGCTGTAATTTTCCACCCTTGGCCCAGTGGCCTAAAAAGTCTTCCAGTATCGGAAAAGTTGCTTCAGGATATCCGAGTTGTAAACGGAAGATCACGGAAAACAACCCACCAATAATTGCCCAGATGATACCGGTCACCAAAAACTGCTTGGCGATCGTTTTATGATCCTGGCTGAAAATATATTTGGTAATGAATGTCTCATGATGATGATGCTTATGATGTGTATCATGACCAATGGACTGTACCTCTTGTAAATTAACTACACTGCTCATAGTCTTGAATATTATTGATTAAAAACCTTATAATTTTTTGGCATCTACTGCTGCAACGGCAGGAGTAGCGCTTGTTTTTGTTGAATCTGTTGTAACAGCCGGAGCCGGGGTTGCCGGAGCAGCTGACTGTGTTAATGTAACATATTCCGGTTTCTGCTGTGCTAACCAGGCTTTATATTCCTGCTCGGTTTCCACAACAATTACACCACGCATAGAAAAGTGACTTTTACCGCACATCTGATCACAACTGATTTCATACACGAAATTCGGGTTACCCGTACGGGCTTTCATTTCAGCTGTTGTGTACTTAGGGGTAAACCACATGGTGGTTGGAATACCCGGAACAGCATCCATTTTCATACGGAAATGTGACAACCCTACATCATGAATCACATCCTGTGCATGAATCACCAGTTTAACAGGGCGGTTCACAGGCATATGCATTTCTGATGTATGAATATCATCATGGCTTTCAGGATCATTGAAATCAACTCCTAATGTATTTCCTGAAGGCTGATTGTATAATTTGTAGTTGATCTTACCCAGTATACCATCAGCACCCGGATACCGCATTTCCCAACCAAACTGGTGGCCGGTGATCTCGATCAGCGTTGCATTTTTAGGAGCGTCGCTCGTAACACGGAACCAGAATTTAAGTCCAAATACCACCAGTACTGTCAGGAAGATCGCCGGTACTGTAGTCCATAACAATTCTAACTTGGTATTGTGCGGAAAATAATAAGCTTTTTTACCATCTTTTTCCTGGTATTTGAATGCGAACCAGAATAATAAAACCTGGGTGATCACGAAAACCACACCGGTAACACCAATGGTGATCCATAACATCAGGTCGATCTTTTCACCTTCTACAGAAGCCGATCCCTGCGGAAATAAGGTTTTACTATAATATAGTTCATTGCAATACCATGCTCCTATCAAACCCAGAATAAGAAAACTGATCAACAGAAAGCCATTGATGCGGTTGTTTTGCTTCCTCGTTTTTTCTTCACCTTTTAATACGCTTACATATTCACTGGCCTTCGCAATCTGGAAAATAACCACGAAGATCATTATTACAATCACTGTAAGAAAAAGCTCTTTCATTGTCTGTTTTTTTGGGCCGCTTTTTAAACTGCGGCTTTGATGTTATTGTCTTTCAGTTCAATATTAAGTATGATGTATCATACTTTCTTTCAGGAACGGATGATTGCTTGCCAGTAAGGAATGACTCGACAAATATCTTCCCACGCTCCACATAATTACGCCTATGAATAAGCATGCAACACCAAATTCAAAAGGCATCAGTTCAGCATGTTCATGTAAAGTGCCCGGCATTACCATCAGGTAATAATCAATCCAATGACCGAATATGATCAGCACGGCCATGAATGTTACCACCGTCCAGTTACGTTTCGTTCCTTTTTTCATTAAAATTAATAAAGGGCAAAGGAAGTTCACGATAAGGTTGAAGAAAAAGATCCCTTTATAAGGTCCTGCTTTATCAGAAGTTCCAATTCTTTCAATAAAATATTTTGTTTCTTCGGGCTGGTTACTGTACCATATAAGCATGTA
>JANNZE010000165.1:0-2886 GCA_031410455.1 Chitinophagaceae bacterium
GATTCATTGGAGCCGATGTCTGTCACCTTAATCTGCATAAAACATTTGCTATTCCTCATGGAGGTGGCGGCCCTGGAATGGGTCCAATCTGTGTGAATGAAAAATTAGCTCCGTATTTACCGGGACATGTTACAGGAGAACATGCTCCAAAACAAATTCATGCGGTAAGTGCTGCAAGATTCGGAAGTGCCAGTATTCTGCTGATCAGTTATGGATATATAAAAATGCTGGGATCAGATGGTTTGAAACTGGCCACCATGTATGCGATCTTGAATGCGAATTACATGAAGGCACGTTTGGAAGAACATTACAAAATTTTATATACAGGAAGCAACAATACCTGTGCGCATGAATTCATTGTTGATCTTCGTCCCTTTAAACAAAGCGCAGGAATTGAAGCGGAAGATGTTGCAAAACGTTTGATGGATTATAATTTCCACGCTCCTACATTAAGTTTCCCGGTACCGGGAACCATTATGATAGAACCTACCGAAAGTGAAGACCAGGAAGAACTCGACAGATTTTGTGATGCAATGATAAACATCCGAAAAGAAATTTCTCAAATTGAGTCAGGCGTAATTTCAAAAACCGATAATGCATTAAAAAATGCACCACATACAAATTCAGTAATGGTTGCAGAGGAATGGGCACATCCTTACAGCAGAAAAGATGCAGTGTTCCCATTACCATATGTAGTTGCTAATAAATTCTGGCCTTCTGTTAGCCGGGTTAATAATACCTACGGAGACCGTAACCTGATCTGCACTTGCGAACCGGTTTCTTCTTACATGGAAGCCGAAGCTTAAATATGACTATATTTAATTTTGAAGTTGCCGGTATATACCGGCAATTTTATTTTCTGCCGGTAAAGGATATTTTGGGTATCAGTGCAGGAACATTTTTTTTATAACGTATATACTGATCTCCAAAATAAGCGATCAGTTTTTTTTCCTCGAGTACAATTCCGAAAAGCGTATAAACTATAATGATACATATTGCTATCAGATTGGCCCAGGTTGGAAATAAAAACCAAAGACCAATGATGAATAAAAAAGTGCCGGCATATAAGGGGTGGCGGATGATGGTATGTATGCCACTGATCTGCAGAATATCTGTATAGCTTTCCTCCATTCCGCTCAATTGCCTGAAATATTTTTTTATACAAATGATCATGATGATCAATCCTGAAAAAAAAGACACAAATCCGGCAATCACAGACAACATATTTCGGGAGAAAACATTTTCTGAATGGAATGAAATCTGGTAAACTATTAACGCCGAAAGCGACAAAAAAGCCCAGATATTATAAAAGATCCGGTATGGAACATGTTTAAAAAACACAAACCTGTTAAAAAATATTTTTATTTTATTATCCGCCAGAATACTGTGAAACAGGCAGTATAACAGCCAAAACAACGATAAAAGAATATAATTTCCGTTCATAATTGAAGTTTCATAAAAAAAGCCAGACACCTAAATTAAAACTTATCGCAACTATCTGCAGTAAAAACGTATATTTGTCCTTTATTAATACAATACAAATTAAAATGGAAAGTAAAAATCAAGGTACCGTGAAATTTTTCAACAGTGAAAAAGGTTTCGGTTTTATCAAGCATGATGATTCTGATAAAGAAACATTTGTGCATGTAAGTGGTCTGAACAACGATATCAAAGAAGGCGATAAAGTTGAATTCGAACTGCAAAATGGCAAAAAAGGATTAAACGCTGTTAATGTAACAGTTGTAGGATAAATAAAAGTCATTTTATCAGAAAGAGGTTGCCAAAAGCAGCCTCTTTTTTTTTGCTTCTGTACATTTGTAAAAAACACTTCATGAAATATTTTGCTTTCTATTTGATATCTCTCATTTCTTTGACATTGCAGGCCCAGGTAAAACTTAAACCCGGCACTAAGATCAGTTCCCATGTAACAGCTCAAAGTGAAAGTGACCTGGGTTCAGGTATGCTTATGAATACAGAAGCAGAAACAGAATACATTCTTACAGTTGATAATGAAAAGAAAAATGTATATGAACTTACCAACAAGTTGATGGGTTTAAAGTTGAAAATGACCATGATGGGACAAGAAACTGCTTATGATTCCAAAAATGAGAATGATAAAACTTCGGAATCAGGAAAAATGATCTCTCCGCTTATTGGTTCTGAAGTGAAATTCATGGTTAATAAAACGGACGGTAAAGTTTTTCCAGTTGTACCTTCAGATTCTGCTAAAAATTCTACTGTAAGTCCCCTGCCCGGTCTGGATGACCTGAATGGTGTTAAGTTAGTTGAAACGATGTTCCTGGTAATCAGTGAGGAAGAAAAAAAAGCCGGTAAATGGACGCGTTCAGATTCAGCGAATGGAAATGTTAGCAACACAGTTTATACCATCACTTCATTGAAAGACAATGAAGCCATGATCTCTTATATTTTAACCGGCACGAGTGTGAATGAATCTGAAGCAATGGAAATGACTGTAAAAACCAATATGAAGATCTCAGGGAAAGGGGAAATCATTTGCGATCTGAAAACAATGCTCGTAAAAAAACATACTGTCAGCATTGAAACAACGGGCAATATGGAAGTTGCCGGGCAGTCTACTGATGTAACTGGTAAATCGAACGCCACCAGCATTTTCAGCATACAGTGATGAAATTTATTTTTTCTGGAGCATTCTGAAACCGAAGGCCGTTAATAAAGAAACAGCCATCACGATCCACCATAAATTATAAAATCCTGTTCCTTCTGCGAGCAGCGATCCAATACTGCTGCCAGCTATCTGTCCGATACTCCACGACATCGTGTAGATACCTGCGTACTGTCCCCTGTTAAGATCATTGCTTCGGGAAATATAATAGCTGTTCATAAAAGGCATGGCGATCATTTCAG
>JANNZE010000166.1:0-2765 GCA_031410455.1 Chitinophagaceae bacterium
ATGCTGAGCCCACATGCGCCACCTACGGCTTATATCGCTTTATTTTTCCAGGGATTGGCGGGCCAGCTTCTTTTAGGGAAAAAATATTTCCGTGCTGGTGCAATTGCACTGGGAGTGCTTGCCCTTACAGAGTCTGCCATACAAAGAATACTTGTACTTATAATGATTTATGGAAAAACTTTCTGGAAAGCATTGGATGAATTTGTACTGAAACTATTTTCTGCGCAGCATATCAATTCATTCAGCCTGAAACTGGCCATTGCATACGTGTTATTTCATGCGGTTGTTGGTTTTTTTATCGGTCGAATTGCTTCATCCCTGGCCATCAAAGCAACAGAATGGAAAAAGGAAAATTTATTGTTTGAAAAAGGAACTGCCGTTTTACAGGATCAGTCACATTCCATACGCATCAATAAAATGATAGTATTTGTGTGGATTCTATTAATGGTACTTTATTTTCAGCAATATATTCCCGGAGGAATTTTTATTTTAGGAAAGGAAAGTATGATACAGATCATTCTCAGAACGCTGATCATTATCACCGGTTGGATGGCTGTTATTTCTCCCCTGCTGAAAATATTTTTAAGACGAAAACTGGAAAGATCACGCGGTAAATACGAGGAAGAAATCATTGCCGTGATGAAGTTGTTGCCAGAAACAAAATACATAGTTGCAGAAAGCTGGAAGCGTTCTGTAACCGGCCACAAAAAAAGCCGGCGTTTGTTTTTTAAAATTGTGCTGGTGAATATTGTATACAGAGATTAGATCAGTATTGTTTTTCAAACAGCCACCAGGAAGAACGTATTCTTTTTTCTGCCTTAAGGCCGAATTTTGTGATCGAATTTTTCTGAATATGTGCCACTGCTTCATCAACTGAATCTGTAAACAAACAAAGACTCAGGTCTTCTGACGAAATAGTAGATTTTTCTTTCATCAGCTGAATATGATCTATAATGTCTTTGTGAAATTCGGTATCAAAAACAATGATCGGAAATTCACTGATCATTTTAGTCTGAATGAGTGTAAGTGCTTCAAAATATTCATCCAGCGTTCCGAAACCGCCAGGCATTACAATAAAGGCGTAGGAATATTTTACCAGCAACGTTTTTCTCACAAAAAAGTATTTGATGTTCACCCATCTGTCGAGGTAAGGATTGTGTTTCTGTTCGTGCGGCAAAACAATATTACAACCTACGCTTCTTCCGCCCACATCTTTGGCACCGCGATTAGCAGCTTCCATAATTCCGGGACCGCCACCTGTCATGATCGTAAAACCTAACTGGGCAACACGTGCAGCAATTTCCTGTGTTTGCTTATAATAAGGATGATCTTCTTTAAACCGGGCAGATCCGAAAACCGTAACACATGGTCCGGCAAAGTGCAGTGTTCTGAAACCTCTTATAAAATCGAGTAAAACATTAACGGTGAATTTGAAATCTTTCCATCTGTTCTGCGGTCCTTCTAAAAATTTAATCTCCCCTTTGGTCATGTACTTTTTAATTTAATGGCAAGTTAGTATAAAAGCGAATGCTCCTTTTAAGGAGCACTCATAGAGGATATTGGATGTTAAAAAGGATATTGGTTCAGAGATAAGAAGTTTCTGACAGGATATTGAGTTATATAAAAATTTATTTCAATCCGAGATTGTTGGATAAAACAGAACGATCATTCTGGTAATTATTACAGGCAACCTGCGTGGTACCAGTTGTCCATAGTCCAGGTGTTCCCAACAGGCTGTTGCCCATGATAACATTTGGAGCATACACAGCACTTAATGTGCAGGTGCTGGTCCATGTGCTCTGGTGTAAAAGACCAACTGAGTGACCTGCTTCATGACATACCGTTTCTCCTACGTAATTGGCATCGTAATACATTTTATCAGAAAATACAAATGATGGTGTTCCGTCGCTGAATGTAATTGAACCAATATAAGAAATACCACCAACGCCAGGATACCAGTTGCTGGTTGGTGTAACGATCACTCTTTGCCTTTTGGCTGGATTTGCATTCAGATAAACCGATTCCTGATCTGTGATCAACACATTATAAGCAGAATAATTGTTCTGAACTTTTGCAAGGACTGCAGCAATACTTGTTGCTGATAAACCGGAAGATGCACAGGAGATGGTATTTCCATTGTTCCAATAAGGGTTTGTAACAATTTGTCCGTCAAAATCCAGGTAGATACAGCTATAGGTACCGTTTACCAATGTGGTGGATGTTGTGGTTGTGGTTGTGGGAGTTGTGGTTGTTGTAGGTGTTGTAGTTGTTGTGGTGGTGGTAGTAGTTGGAGTTGTAGGTGTAACCTGCCATTTGATGGGTTTACGGGCCATTAACAAACGATTCATAATAGCAGCGGTATCAACTGTACAAACTTCCAGTTTTCTTTCTTGTTGTACTGGAGAAATGATCTGATCGTCTTGTTTCTGGCAACTGAATAATGAAATGATCAGGATGGGGAAAATGAATTTTTTCATCAGGTTATCTAACTTTTTTTATTGTGGTGTGGAATTACCGCTACAGTTATAACAATCATGCCAAAAACCTTTACACTACTGGATTTAACGATGTTGTTATGCACAAATGGATCGATTATATGTCCAATAGGTTGATACTCATAAAAGAAAAAATATTCAGACTATTCAAAAAAATGAATGATCACTTCTTAATGTATCACCTGAAAAAAATTACTGGTATATATAAAAGAAAAAGCGGCCTTAACAGCCGCTTCAGTGGAGAATATCGGGGTCGAACCGATGACCTCT
>JANNZE010000167.1:0-1722 GCA_031410455.1 Chitinophagaceae bacterium
CCGCGATCACCATCACAGGGCCTTCAATATGGTCGACAGCTTTTTTCTGCTGTTCGTTCAGTTGATTATATACTGTATCAAACTTGTTCTCTAAAATTTGACGGTAAGATTGCATGGATGTAATTTACTGAACGGAGGATAATTGAAAACAATTTGTTGCTGTGGTTGTTGTTGTAAAAAAGTGAAATGAGCAAAGTATACAGATTTTCAACGGAGCAGCAACTGAAGATGACGTTGGATGAAGCGTGGGATTTTTTCAGCAACCCTGCCAACCTGCAGGCTATTACACCTGATGCTTTGAGTTTTAAAATATTAACGCCTGATCTTGGCAGGATGTATTCCGGCCAGGTGATAGAATATAAAGTTAGGCCGGTGCTGAATATTCCTGTGTACTGGATGACAGAGATTACGCATGTTTCAGACAAACAATATTTTGTGGATGAGCAGCGGTTTGGCCCTTATTCATTGTGGCATCACCAGCATCATTTTACCGCCAATAACAATGGTGTTATGATGAAAGATATTGTACATTACAAACTTCCATTCTGGATATTGGGAGATATTGCAAAT
The DNA here is from genome assembly GCA_031410455.1 of Chitinophagaceae bacterium. GTDB lineage: Bacteria > Bacteroidota > Bacteroidia > Chitinophagales > Chitinophagaceae > Ferruginibacter. Next base: position 571 of record JANNZE010000167.1, read on the forward strand.
TCCCTATTTGTAAAAAATAAACTGAAAGAAATATTTGATTTCCGTAAAAAGGTGATCGAAGAAAAATTTAACCATTAACCGGGCATCCTTGTAATGTATTTTTCAATTTGTTTGATCTGGTCAACAATCTGTGGTGTTTCGGGCTTGAAACCTTTTGCTTTTCTGAAATATTCTTTTGCCGCACGGAATTCTCTTTTGTTCATCATGATGCTGCATAACTGCAGGTAAGCGGCCGCATTATTTTCTTTATCAGGGAGGCCGGCACGGATCGCCTGGCGTATATAAGATTCTGCTTCTTTTATATTTCCTTTTTGCATGCTTAACATGCCGAGTTGTAATTTATTAGGGCCTTCTGCCTGTTTGGTAAGTGAACCACCGCCCAGGGAAAGGCTTTTTTTCATGTGTTTTTCAGCACTGTCATAATCCTGGTTAACCATAGCAAGGTTTCCCTTAATGGTAAAATATACGGAACGTACCGGCTTGATAAGCAGTCCGGGGAACATGATGCCGTCCACGATTTTTTTAGCCGCTTCCATATCTCCCTGCTCCATAGCATTTTGAATAAGCCTCATCGGGCCCAGCAGAAAATGCCCGAGTATCAGGATAACTGCAACCAGGTAAACAATAAATGCAGGCCAGAAACCAGCTTCATAATTAATATATATGGCCAGGGCCAGTAAAGCAACACCTAAATAAAGGCGGTATTTTATTAAAGTTGTCATCCACTTCATATCTGCAATATTTGGGCGGCAAAGATAAGTGAATGGGTGGGAATGGGATGAGGGATGTGGGATGCAGGATCCAGGATGGAATCTAACTTAATCAGGGTGATTTAAATTCAGATACCGGATAAAAGTAATTATTGATTTTAGTTTAGGAAAGCTTTGCTTGAAATGAGACTGAGAATTTAAAATAAACCCGAATCAAAAAAAAGGAAACTAATAAAGATCATGTAATTGCTTTACAATATCACATGAACATCCCCAATTCCCTATTTTGGCAAACCGAAGTTAAAGGGTCTATTTTTTTCCAAATTATTATACTGTTGGATAGTTATTATTACATTTTAAGATATAAGTGCGTCAGCCAAACTCTTTAATTTACCTGGAATTTTTTCAAGAGGCATAACAAAATCAACACAGCCTGAAGCCT
>JANNZE010000168.1:0-3020 GCA_031410455.1 Chitinophagaceae bacterium
TTTTCCAAACCCATCTTTTGCCTTCCTCATAATTCAACGGGCCGTTCTTATCACTTTCCAGGCTCATAGATCTCATTTTCTTTCCCAGGATATACCACAGGAAAATTGAAATGGCTGAAACTATGGTAAAGAAAACCGGGTTTAAAAATCCTTTTTTTCCTTTTAATATATGATCGTTGGCCACGGCCTCTTTATCCAGCCAATGGTAAATATCAGTTCTGCCGCCCCAAACAATAGCCATCAGAATTACGAAAGTGATAAGACCTAAAACAGGAACCACACTGGAAATAGCTTCCGGAACTCTTCTTAATGCGATCTGCCATCCGCCCATAGCCATAGTGGTAACACAAATGAAGAACATGGATGCATTTACTACCAGTAACCAGAAAACACTGTTCTGTAGTAACACTGCCCAGAACCGGGTTCCTGAAGTATGCGCTCCTTCACCTGCGCCATGTACTACATGATCGAAAGGATGATAAGCGATCATTCCGTACAGTACTGCCACAATACCAGCGGCCAACAGACCATATGTCCATTTCTTATAACTGCCCGGTAATTCAAACTGATGATTCATCTAAAATTATTTTAAAAGATTATCCTTTTTTTGCTGTTGTATCGGCTGCTGCAACAGGGTTGGCTTCAGCTTTAGGTTGTAAAGTTCTGATGTATTTAACCAACTCCCAGCGCTGTTTTCTGCTCACCTGTGATGCATAACTTCCCATTACGCCTTTACCGTAAGTAATGGAATGAAACATCGTTCCATCAGCCATGGTAACATATACGCCTCCGGTTAAATTGGCAACACCCGCCACTTTCGCTGCTACGGGACCGTTTCCTTCTCCTTTTGCACCATGACAAACAGCACAGTTAATGTTGAAAATCCTTTGCGTTTCCGTCATTTCAGCCGTCGTAAGATCTGCCAGCGGATTTTTTACAGATGCGCTCATTTTATAACCTGTTGTGTCATTCGGCAGGGTATATGGGAAGAGTTCACCTCTTTTGATAGTGCCGTGTACGGGCTTGTTATCATAATAGATCTCATCACCGCGTTTATCCTGATCAGTTGTAAATATTGATGAATCCCGCGGAGCGTATGTTTCATATGCACGGCTGTAAGTCATATCCGGCATATAAATTTTGCCGGGAGATCTTTTGCCGGAGCATGATGATACAACTGCAGCAGCAGTCATCAATCCAAAAAATCCGATAATTATTGTTGTTTTTTTCATCCTGAAAAACTTCAATTGTTTAAAGAAGTATGCTTCTTAATATCCTTTTTCTTCTCTGTATAATTTTTGTTCCCTGTCATACCTTCCCAGCCACCAGCCAGTTTCCGCTACCTGTACATTGATCTCTTTAGCCCCGGAGTTCTGTAAAAAATTCTGCACTTCAGCATCATTGGTCTTATCCGTACACTCAATCGCCATAATAAAAAGGTCATCGGTAGCTCTCGGGTGAAAATGATGCTTTTTTACAAATGGAGAAAGCTGACACAGATAACAGAATGTCAACACCATACCCACTGCAGAAAATAACACCGTTAACTCGAAAGTGATCGGTATCCAGGCCGGTAAAGCGAAATTCGGTTTACCGCCAATATTCATAGGCCAGTCTTTGGTAAACACCCACGTCATAAATGATAACGCAGTAGTGGTACCGGTGATGGCATAAATGAAACCTGCTGTATGTAAACTTGTTTCACGGATACCCATTGCATGATCCAGTCCGTGTACAGGAAATGGTGTGTACACATCGTGTATTTTATAACCTGCTTTTCTTACGTTCTTCACAGCAGGAAATAATAACTTTTCATCATCAAAGGCACCTACAACAAACTTTTTAATTCCTCCGGCCATTAATCAAAATTTAAAATTCAAAATGTAAAGTCTAGTGTGCGTGTTCTACTTCTTCAATATAGAATTTCTCCGCATCTGCTTTTTCAATATCCGTCATCTTCACTTTATAATTTTCACCGCTGGTTTTAAGGATCGATTTGATCTCAGCCACAGCAATTACTGGGAAATATTTAGCGAAAAGGAAGAAACAGGTAAAGAACAATCCGAACGTTCCGAGATAAAATCCGATCTCATAAATAGAAGGACTGTAATAGGTACTCCAGCTGGATGGCAGGTAATCACGATACAATGAAGTAACAATAATTACAAAACGCTCATACCACATACCGATGTTCACTACTATGCTCATGAAGAAAGTAACGGTGATGTTTCTTCTGAGTTTGCGGCTCCAGAATAACTGCGGAGACACTACGTTACAGAACATCATCAGCCAGTAACTCCAGCCATAAGGTGAAAATAAATTTGCCCTGTTCTGGCTGAATGCATACCACTCATACGGATTTTGTCCGTACCAGGCAATGAACAACTCAGTAAGATAAGCGCAACCCACAATACTACCGGTTAATACAATAACCTTGTTCATGGCTTCAATATGGCCTACCGTGATGTAATCCTGTAAACCCATTACTTTACGAACAACAATCAGCAGGGTTTGCACCATGGCAAATCCACTGAAGATAGCACCCGCAACGAAATAAGGAGGAAAGATCGTAGTATGCCAGCCCGGAATTACGGAAGTGGCAAAGTCAAAAGATACAATCGTGTGTACACTCAATACAAGTGGTGTACTTAAACCGGCAAGTACAAGGGATAAAGACTCATGTCTCTGCCAGTGTTTGGTACTGCCGGTCCATCCGAAAGAAGCAATACCATATAATAATTTTCTGAGTTTTGTTTTAGCACGGTCTCTTACAGTTGCCAGATCAGGCAATAAACCAGAATACCAGAATAATAATGATACAGTGAAATAAGTTGATATCGCAAATACGTCCCAAAGAAGTGGAGAGTTAAAATTCACCCAAACCGGGCCACGTGAATTCGGGTAAGGCATGATAAAGAATGCAAGCCAAACACGCCCCATGTGCCAGATCGGAAACTGCCCTGCACACATTACCGCAAAGATCGTCATCGCTTCTGCCGCACGGTTCACACCTGTTCTCC
>JANNZE010000169.1:0-1897 GCA_031410455.1 Chitinophagaceae bacterium
TTTCTATTTTTTAATGTAACGGCACAGCAGAAAAAATACTGGCAGCAGCAGGTGAATAACGAGGTAAATGTTTCACTGGATGATCAGCACCATATGCTGGATGCTGATATCACCATGGAATATTTTAATAATTCTCCGGACACACTTTCTTATATATGGATACATGTATGGCCGAATGCCTACAAGAATGACAAGACCGCATTTTCTGAGCAATTGTTAACCAACGGAAGAACGGATTTTTATTTTGCGGAAGATGAAGACAGAGGTTATATCAATCAACTGAAATTTACGGTAGACCAGAAACCGGCAGAGATGGAAGATCATCCGCAACACCAGGATATTATTAAATTAATATTACCACAACCATTATATCCGGGGTCACACATCAGCATCCACACTCCTTTTCATGTAAAGTTGCCAAAATATTTTTCGCGTTCAGGACACACCGGTCAATCCTACCAGATCACACAATGGTTTCCCAAACCAGCCGTATACGATGCCAATGGATGGCACGCGATGCCTTACCTTGACCAGGGAGAATTTTACAGTGAGTTTGGAAATTATACCGTTAACATTTCTGTACCACAGAACTATGTGGTGGCTGCCACCGGAAAACAAATTTCCTCTTCTGTAAACAATGGAATTAAAACATTGGTTTACCAGCAAAACAAGGTGCATGATTTTGCATGGTTTGCTGATAAAGATTTTGAAGTATTACATGATACTATTCAGCTGAGTGATCATGTGGTGGATGCTTATGCCTATTACCATAAAAAAAATGCAGACCAGTGGAAGAATGGTATGTTGTTCATCAAACGGGCCATTACCACAAAATCAGAATGGCTGGGAAATTATCCTTTTGAAACTGTATCCGTGGTGGAGAAAGACGGAGATGATAATGGCGGAATGGAATATCCTACTATAACATTATTATCACCGGGAAATTCTGACAAGGAACTGGATTTTGTGATCAATCACGAAATCGGCCACAACTGGTTTTACGGAATATTAGCATCCAATGAAAGACAATATCCCTGGATGGATGAAGGGATGAATTCTTATTATGATAAGAGATATCAGCACCTGTTTTATGATACAGCTTATAAATTTTTAAAATCAAAAAATAATTTCATTTCTTCAAGAATTCCGGACGATTTTGAAAATGCATCACTGGAACATTTATTCAGAACTAAACAGGATCAGCCGATAAATACAGTTTCTGAAAAATTCAATAACATTAATTATAACTTGGTCGCTTATAGCAAAACGGCACAATGGTTAGCTTCCATAGAACAAAAAACAGGAACAATTATATTTGATTCTTTAATGCGGCAATACTACAGCGCCTGGAAGTTCAGACATCCTCAACCGGATGATTTCAAAAATATGCTTATACAATCACCGTCATTAACTGATGGTAAATTTTTTGATGCGCTCCATTCTAAAGGTGCCATAGAACCTTCCGTAACTAAAAAATTAAAGGCCGCATTTTTATTCAACCTGAAGGAAACTGATAAGTACAATTACATTTCATTCTTCCCTGTTTTTGGATATAATAAATACGATAAGCTGATGGCAGGAATTGGCGTGCACAATTATTCATTACCGGCAACAGCGTTCAGATTTTTTATCATACCGATGTATTCTACCGGCGCAAAACAGTTGAACGGTACGGCAAGAATTTCCTATACCTTCTATCCTGGAAACAATGGCAGCAGATTAATGACTTTTGTTGCGGCATCAAGATTCAGTATGTCAACTTTCACCGATTCAACCGGCAAAAAGAATTATTTATCATACTCAAAACTGGTCCCGGGCATCAGGTATACATTTGCAAAACCAGCATTAAGCACGAGGCAGATTTACATTCAATTAAAAACTTACCAGGTAAAAGAAA
>JANNZE010000170.1:0-13870 GCA_031410455.1 Chitinophagaceae bacterium
CTTATCTGCAATAGCATCTACCCCGGTTTTATCTTCCTGCCTGAAAGCATAATTCACCTGAAGAAATGCCGCATAATAATAAGGCAGCCATTCTTTTTTTTCAGCAGCGCCTATCCTTTCAAAACTATTGGCCAACTGTAACAGTGTTTCAGGTAATTTGAAAGAGGAATCGATCATTGCTATATTTTTTTGCATGATCATTTTATATTTCGGTGATTGTGCTTCTGTTGTAAAAACAGAAAGGAGCAGTAAAATTGTTATCAGAGATCTCATTTGTTTTGGTTTTTGTATATTTTATAAATTGTTGTTAATCGCGTCCTGGGTTCTGTCTATTCCAAAACTGATGAAACAACCAATAAAGACAAATCTTTTTGATGGCGGCCCCACTTCCACTTTCCTGTTGGAGAGTGTTGCATAATTATAACTGAACACCTGTTTTTGTCCCAGTACATTGGAAACCGACAATACCCATACAATGAACTTTTTTGATTTCGGGTCACCGAGTTTTGGCAGGTAATTCACACTGAAACCAAGGTTATTATATGGTATTGTTTTGCCCTGGTCTGCTATCGCATAATTATTGTTCTGTGAATTATACCTGAATTGATAATATGGTCTTCCGGTAGCATAGGTATAACTGAGGTTAAATCCAGTTTTCCATTTCAGCACAAATTTTTTCATCACCAGTGATGCGGTGTGTGCAGTGGCGAAAGACGGTTGAATAGCGAAAGGATAATTTAAAAAATCACGTTTGGTGTCGAGATATGAATAGGATATCCAGTAATCTAAATTTTTAATGGTGGCCTTATCTCTCCAGAAAAATTCAATTCCTTTTGCGAAGCCAGCGCCATTATTATTACCTGCCACATTTCTTCCTCTGCCGTTATCTGCAGTTTTGATAAGATTGTCATAATTCTTATAAAATATTTCTGCTCTGAAACTTTTATTTTTTGTGAGACGCTGGTATTGAAAAATATAATGAGATGCTTTTGAAAAATCAATGCTGTCATTCAACGCCGGTAAATACCTTGATTCCGGATTCTGGTAAAAAATGCCATATGCAAAAGATGCCTGGCTTTTGTCGTTCAGTTTATAGGACAATGATAAGCGTGGGGCAATATTCCATTGATGAATCAATTTGTCATATTCTGTACGTGTACCGATCTTAGCGGCCAGTTCATTGGTAAGATAAATATCTGTTTCAGCAAAAGCTGCCGTAAGCTGGTCATCCAGTTTTTCTGAAAAACGGCTTCCATCATATAAGGTGAAATCTGAACTTTCCTTACTTATAAAATGATCAGCGCCAAAACGAATCACATTCAATCCTGCAAATTTCTTTTCCATCACCAGCCGTCCCTGAAAAAAAGAGGATGCCGTTTCCAGATCGAAATTTTTAAATGCATATCCCGATGGATTTGTAATAATTATTTTATCTCCATTGCTGTTCTGTAATTCATTATTAAAATTGTCTTTGTTGTTGGAATAGCTGAACGCTAGTATTAACTTCCATCCTTTTCCCAGTCTTTCACGCCAGTTTATATTCTGGTAGATATTGATGTTTTTTAAACGGATGGCGTTGTTGAAATCCGTTGTATCAATATCCTGGTCGCGGATACCAATTCTGCTCCAGTTGGCATATCCATAATATTTAATAAAGCCATTTTTTGTTTTGATACGGAAGTTCGCATCTCCGTTATGATACAAGGGCGCATTAAAAAAATCCTGTTTCTGCGGTATCAGTTTAAAAGCAGGCCATAAGTTGGTATAATTATAAGTAATCCCCCATGATGATCTTTTATTTTTTGCCAGTTTCTGAATTCCACCTCCTGCACCAATTACGGAGAGAGAAAGATTGGCTTCCGTTCTTTCGGGAAGGTCATTTGATTCAAGTATCAGGGCAGAGGAAAGCGCCTGGCCATATAAAGCTGAGTAACCACCTGAACTAAAAACGGTTCCTTTGAATAAAAACGGGTTAAAACGGCCACGGGAAGCAATTCCGGGAACGCTGCTGTAAAAAAAGTTATTGACTACCGTTCCATCTATGTAAATCTTACTTTCTGTTGCTGTACCGCCGCGAACGAACAAGCCTTCCGTTTCTCCTACCTGCTGTGTACCGGGGAGCGTTTTAATGGCCCCCGTCACATCTCCCTGGGCACTGGCAGTGGTAACGATATCCAGGGCATTCAAAACCGTCCCTTTTTTCTGGTCACCGGCTTCAAAAGCACCTGCCGTTAAAACAACTGCTTTCAATTCTGTTACCATTTCTTTCAAAAAAACATTGAGCATGATGGGTTTACCATCCAGATTTACCAACTCTTCATATGGCTTAAATCCCGCATATGAAAAAATTAATACCTGTTTGCCTGTTTCAGAAGTTGCCATAAGGAAATGGCCGGATGAATCGGAAGTGGCGCCATCGTAAGTGTCTTTCAACGTGATACTGACACCTCTCAACGGCTTATTTTTGGACGAAAGTACCGTTCCGGATACAGTAGTCTGGGCTTGAAAATGGGTAACCAGGCAGCAAAAAACAGGTAAAATAAACAGCAGCTTCATCTTAAAATTTGTGGAAACAAACATAAATTAGTCTACAATATAAATCAAATTTTTTTTAAATTATTCAGCCTGTTTTTAGTGACCCTGAAGGCTCTCTTTTATACCCATTTAAGTTCATATTACATTGACAAACAATGCTTTAAACAATATTTTTCACACCACACATATACAATTATTCTAATTGATAATTTATGCACATACCCAAAAAATTATTTGTTTATGTGGACGCAATTTGTAATTTAGCAATAGAATTTAATGGGTTAGTAAGTACAAAGGGTCAGCAGAAATGTTGACCCTTTTACTTTTAAAAAAAAATTTCTGCTCTACTTTTTTTATTCCCCTTCATGATTTTTTTTCTTGTGATGATTGCAACTACTTTTACTGAATGAGTAAGTTGAGGTCAGCTTTTTTTTGTCAGAACTGTGGACAGGAAAGTGCAAAATGGTTAGGTAAATGTCCATCATGCAATCAGTGGAATACTTTCGTTGAAGAGTTGATCACAAAAAAAAATGAACCTGCTGCAAAAGATGAATGGAAAGATTTCAATGCAGATAAAAAATCAAAACTTGTTTCACTTTCTTCCATCATGAGTGGTGAGGAAGAAAGGATAATTTCTCCTGATGCAGAATTGAACCGGGTGCTGGGTGGTGGCATTGTTTTAGGAAGTATTGTATTGGTGGCAGGTGAACCGGGCATTGGCAAATCAACTTTGTTTTTACAGAATGGTTTGCAGTTAAAAGATGTGTTGGTGTTGTATATCAGCGGAGAAGAAAGTGCACAGCAAATAAAAATGCGTGCCGACAGGATAGCAGCGCCGAACAAAGATTTTTACCTGCTTACTGAAACCAACACGCAGATCATTTTTCAGGAAATAAAAAAACTTCGGCCGCAGGTAGTGATCGTTGATTCCATTCAAACTTTACAATCACCATTTATTGATGCATCAGCAGGAAGTATCAGCCAGATAAGAGAATGTGCAAGTGAACTTCAGCACTTTGCAAAAGAAACCAATACGCCGGTTTTTTTAATCGGCCATATCAATAAAGATGGCAATATCGCCGGACCAAAGATCCTCGAACATATGGTGGATACGGTATTGCAGTTTGAAGGCGACCGTCATCATACTTACCGCATCCTCCGTACACTCAAAAACAGGTTCGGTTCTACATCCGAACTGGGTATTTATGAAATGACCAACAGCGGTATGCGTGTGGTAAGCAATCCAAGTGAGATATTGATCTCTAATAAAGAAGACCAGCTGAGCGGTATTGCCATTGCAGCCACCATGGAAGGTTTACGACCATTGCTGATTGAAACACAGGCACTGGTAACACAGAGTGTTTACGGAACACCACAGAGAACGGTTACCGGTTTTGATCTGCGCCGCTTACAACTATTATTAGCGGTTCTGGAAAAACGCGGAGGATTTCATTTTGGTGTGAAGGATGTTTTTGTAAATATTGCCGGCGGAATCAAGGTGGAAGATCCATCCATTGATCTTGCGATCGTTTGTGCATTGCTGAGCAGTTACGATGATGTTCCGCTTCCGGCACTTACTTGTTTTGCCGGTGAGGTAGGACTGAGTGGTGAAATACGTGCAGTAAACAGGATCGAACAAAGAGTGGCAGAAGCAGAAAAATTAGGATTTGAAAAAATGATCATTTCAAAATACCATGCAAAGAGTTTTGATAAATCGAAATTCAATATTGAGGTGATTGCGCTCGGCCGTGTGCAGGAAGTATATGAATATTTATTTCAATGATGCTGCTGAAAAGATATTATGAATCGCTCATTCACTTATTGTATCCGCATTGCTGCAATGGATGCGGCAGCGACCTTTTGGAAAAAGACCAGCTGATCTGCATTTCCTGCAAAGCATCTTTACCCCGCACCTCCTTTGCTTCTTTTGAAAATAACCCGATTGAAAAAATATTTTACGGCAGGCTGCATGTACGTGCTGCACACAGTGAATTCTATTTCATGAAACAGGAGATCGTGCAAAGATTATTGCACCAGTTAAAATATAAGGGTAACCAGGAAATTGGCGAATACCTCGGTCATCTTACCGGCGAATCTTTATTAAAGAGTAAACGCTTCAATGACCTGGATCTTATCATTCCTTTACCACTTCATCCCAAAAAAGAATTTCAAAGAGGCTATAACCAGGCTTCCTGCATCAGCAGAGGAATTGCAACCGTAATGAATGTACCGTTGCATGAGAAAAATGTAGTTCGCAAATTTGCTTCGCAAACACAAACCCGTAAAAGCAGGACCGAACGCTGGAATAATGTTTCAGAAATATTTCATGTGGAAGAACCCGAAGTTTTATATGGTAAAAATATTTTACTGGTAGATGATGTGATCACTACAGGTGCAAGCATTGAAGCCTGTGGAAGTAAGATCTTAGGCGTGCAGGGAACTTCTGTTTCCGTATCCTCTCTTGCATATGCAAGTAAATAACTTATTGTAGATTTGTTATGATGCGTACATTATTTTCCATTGTTATTTTGCTACTGGTAATTTGTTTTACTTCCTGCAAAAAAGATTCTTTCATTACGAGTGCCGATGCCCGTTTACAGGTGAGTGAAAATGTAATAAAATTTGATACTGTTTTCACCATGGCAGGTTCTGTTACACAGAGTTTTAAGATCATCAACAACAACGATCAGAAATTAAAGATCAGTTCTGTAAAACTGATCGGCGCTCCCAATTCTGCCTATTCATTAAATATTGATGGCATAAATACCAACGAATTGACGCAACTGGAAATGGAAGCAAACGACAGTATTTATGTATTTGTAACCGTTCGTATAAACCCCACTGCCGCTGATCTTCCCTTTCTGATGAACGACAGTATATCTATAATATATAATGGCAATCAGAAATTTGTACAACTGGAGGCGTATGGACAAAATGCGCATTTCCTTAATAATGTGGTGATACAGGGAAATGAAACCTGGAACAATGATCTGCCGTATGTGATCACCGGAAATTTCCGAATCGACACCACCGCTTCTTTACAGATAAACGCGGGCACTAAAATATATGTAAAAGCAAATACACCTTTTATTGTTGACGGCACTCTTAAAATATACGGTACGTATGATCAGCCTGTGATATTCAGAGGAGACCGGATGGATGAATATTATCGGGATATCCCTGGTGGATGGCAGGGCATTCGTTTCCGCAATACCAGTACTGATAATGCAGCAACGTTCGCCTATTTTAAAAATGCTTACCAGGCCATCAGACTGGAATCACCATCCATAAATGCAAATCCAAAACTCATTTTACATCAATGTATTATTGACAATGCCTTTGATGCCGGCATTTACAGTATCAACAGTTCTGTGGTGTCGGATAATTCACTCATCAGCAATTGCACCTATAATATAAAAGCAGAAGGTGGTGGTGATTATACTTTTACGCATGGCACATTTGCAACCTATACAACCAATTTTTTGTATCACACAAAACCGGGAATTTATTTGTCGGACAGTTATGAACTGAACGGCGTTTCAACCAGCAATGATCTTACAGCCAATTTCACCAATTGCATCATCTGGGGAGATAACTCTTCTCTTGAATCTGAAATGGAGATCATAAAGAATGGCAATACAATTTGTACAGTAACCCTGGATCATAGTCTGCTGAAAGCACAAACAGATCCTCCGCATACAAATTTTATCGCTGTTATCAGAAATGAAGATCCATTGTTTGACAGTATCGATGCTTATAATAAATATTTCGATTTCAGAGTAAACAATAATCCTGCATCGCCTGTTATCAACCAGGGAATTATTACATTGTATACAACAGATCTCGACAATAACAACAGAAATGCCGGCTTACCCGACCTTGGCTGCTACGAAAAACAATAACATGATAAAATACATTTGCCTTATCGCTGTTCTTTCCTGCACTTCACCTGCAGCCAATACACAGCAACAATCACCTGCCATACAATCTACCATGCAACAGAAATCCATACATGCATTTAAAGTAAAATCATTAACGGGCGAAGACATTGATTTTGCTTCTTTCAAAGGAAAAAAAATACTGGTGGTTAACACCGCATCAGAATGTGGTTACACACCTCAGTACGCTGACCTGGAAAAACTTTACCAGCAGTATAAAAACAAACTGGTAATTGTTGGTTTTCCTACCAATGATTTTGGCGGACAGGAACCCGGCAGCAATTCAGAGATCAAAACATTCTGCCAGAAAAATTATGGGGTCACTTTCCCGATGGCAGAAAAGATAACAGTTAAAGGAAATGACATCGCTCCTGTTTATAACTGGCTTACGCACAAAGACCTGAATGGTGTGCTGGATGCAACCATAAAATGGAACTTCAATAAATTTTTGCTGGATGAAGAAGGCCGTCTTCTCCAGAAATTTGACAGTGGTGTAACGCCAACCAGTGATGACATCGTAAAATTGTTGTAATCCATTTTCATTTTATTACTTTGCAGCTATGCAATTCAGCAAAGTGATAGGGCAGGAAGATCTGAAATCACAACTCGTGAACATGGTAACAGGAAATCACCTGAGCCATGCCCTGCTTTTTTTAGGAAAAGAGGGAACTGGCGGCCTGTCTCTTGCACGTGCATTTGCTCAATACATAGTTTGCGAAAAAGTGCATCCCCAGGCAAAAGCTCCGGATATTTTCGGAGCTGCCCTGTTGGATGAACCCGTAACGGGGCCGCTTTTACTTACTGATTCCTGTGGCGAATGTGCTGCCTGTAAAAAAGCGGCAGGTCTTATTCATCCTGATATTCATTTTTCATTTCCGGTGATTCCAAAAAAATCAGGAGACAAAACCATCTCTGCTGATTATATCACCGAATTCAGAACTTTCATTGCTGATAATCCTTATGGTAACGTGTACGACTGGCTCCAGTTTATTGGTGCAGAAAATAAACAAGGCAACATCAATGTGCACGAATGCCTGGAGATCATTAAGAACATCAACCTTAAAAGCTTTGAGAGCAGATACAAAGTTCTTATTATATGGATGCCGGAAGCACTTGGCAATGAAGGCAATAAATTATTGAAAGTTCTGGAAGAACCACCTCCGGACACACTTATACTATTGGTAGCCGAAAACCAGGCTAAAATATTAATGACCATTCTATCCAGGACGCAACTGGTGAGGATCCCTTCATTAAGTTCACACGAGATTCAACAGGCTCTGGAAGAAAAAGGGATAGAAAAGGAAAAAGCCACCAGGATCGCAGCGGTAAGTGGCGGAAATTTACATGAAGCATTGTCGTTATTACAACATGCCGACGATGACTGGGAAATCATTTTACGCGACTGGTTAAATGCCATTTTAAAAACCGGACCATCAGCTCAGGTTAAATGGATAGATGATATTGCCAAAACCGGAAGGGAAAAACAGAAACAATTTTTAAAATATTTCACACATTTACTGGAGCATGCGACACGTATCAGTGCTTTAGGACTGGAAATTGCTGCGGCCACAGAATCAGAATCCACCACTGATTTCGCTATAAGGCTGAACCGGATATGCTCTGTGGAACAGCAGGAAGCCATCGTTAAAGAACTGGACAATGCCACGTATTATGTTGAGCGGAATGCCAATGCTAAACTGTTGTTTCATGCCCTCACCATCCGGTTATATCACATTATCAGCAACAAAACATTAATTTTGGTAAATTGAGTTTGATCTGGCGGAGCCATTTCAATGATATACAAAGACGAATGTCTCAACATTATTAATTAGTATAAATCTATATAAATGGGTTGTGGAAGTTGTGGGAGTGGCAGTACTCCGGGTGGTTGTCAAAGCCATGGGCATTGTTCAAGCGGCGGTTGCAACAGGATGAATGTGCACGACTGGCTGGCCAATCTGCCTTATGCTGATCCGGAAAGCAGTTGCAGAATTGTAGAACTATCATTCAACAATGGCAGCCGTAAAGATTATTTCAAAAATACTTCTCTGAATTATTTTGAAAAGGGCGAGATGGTGGCAGTGGAAGGCGTAAATGGCTTCGATGTGGGGATGGTAAATCTTACGGGAGAACTGGTTCGTTTACAGCTGAAGAAGAATAATATCGACGAGAAAAGTCCTGATATAAAACGCATTTTACGCATCGCCAATGAGAATGACCTTGCACGGATGAAAGAAACCAAAGCAAGGGAAGCCCAGGTTTTGATACGCAGCCGGGCCATGGCACGCCAGTTAAAACTGGAACTGAAAATGGCTGAGGTGGAGATTCAGGCTGACGGTAAAAAAGCTACTTTTTTCTATATAGCAGATGACCGCGTGGATTTTCGTGAGCTCATCAAATTATACGCTTCTGAATTTAAAGTAAAGGTGGAGATGCGCCAGATCGGTGCACGGCAGGAGGCGGGAAAAGTAGGTGGGATAGGAAGTTGTGGCCGCGAATTATGCTGTGCAACATGGCTCACCGATTTCAAAAGTGTAAATACGAATGCTGCCCGTTACCAGAATCTCAGTATCAATCAAACCAAATTAAGCGGACAATGCGGACGCCTGAAATGTTGTCTGAATTATGAACTGGATACCTATCTGGATGCCCTGCAGTTTTTTCCGAATGACGCCGATACACTGGAGATAGCCAAAGGCCGTGCTTTCCTCATCAAGAAAGATATTTTCCGCAACCTGATGTGGTATACGATGGCGGACAGCAATAAACATTATCCCGTTTCTATTGAAATGGTGAAAAAGATAAAGGCTCAAAACCGCGAAGGCATCAAACCAGATGTGCTGGAAACTGCAGAAGTACAAACCGGTAAGCCAAAAGAAATTGAACCGGAATATGCAGACTTAGTAGGTCAGATCAGTTTGAAAAGCCTGGAGAAAACTACCCGCAAACGCAGGGAAAAAGAGCGGACCGAACAACCACGTCGGCAAAATCAGCTACGGCCGCAACAGGCTCCGGCTGCCGGTAATGCTCTACGAGGGCAAAGAGCTTCACGTCCACATCAAAATGGTCCGCAAACTCAAAACCGTGCGCCGCAACAGCAGAAACCTGCCCAGCCCGACCAGCGGAATAAACAACCGCAGCAAAGACCGCCACAGCAACAACAACAAAGACCAGCGCAACAGGGTAACAGGCCTCAGCAAAACCGGCCAAGGCCACAGGGAAACCGTCCGCCTCAGAACAAACCGGCAGCGCCTGATAATGATTCACCTGCAACATAACATCTGAATATGTCATTAACTGTCAGCCATATCAGCAAGAAGTATGGAACTCAAATAGCGGTGAATGATATTTCATTTTCTATTCCCAGAGGTCAGATAGTGGGTTTCCTGGGACCGAATGGTGCCGGTAAATCCACTACCATGAAAATAATTACCGGTTACCTTAATGCAGATGCAGGAGAAGTACGCATCAATGATATCTCCACGCAAAGCCACCGGCTGGACACCAAAAAAAAGATCGGTTATCTACCAGAAGCCAATCCGCTTTATTACGAAATGTATGTTCGCGAATACCTTCATTTTATGGCAGGTATCCATCATATGGCGGATGCAAAAAAAAGAATTGAAGAGGTTATTCAGAAAGTAGGTTTAACGCCCGAAGCACATAAAAAAAACGGGCAGTTAAGTAAGGGATATAAACAACGTGTAGGACTTGCCGCAGCATTACTTCATGATCCCGAAGTGCTGATACTGGATGAACCTACTTCCGGCCTGGACCCCAATCAGCTGGCGGAAATCCGTTCTGTTATCAAAGAGCTGGCATCTGATAAAACAGTATTATTTTCCACGCATATCATGCAGGAGGTGGAAGCCATCTGCGACCGTGTGATCATCATCAACAAAGGAAATATTGTTGCAGATGATACCCTGGGAAACATAAGGACAAAAACATCTGCCACTTCGGTGATGGTTCAATTCCAGGAAGCTGTATCCTTAGCGATCATGGAAAATTTACAGGGAAAAGTTGTTCCCTTATCTTCAGAACCCACTCAACACTGGAAGGTCATTACAAATGATGCAACAGCTACCAGAAAGGAGATTCTTCAACTGAGTATACAGCATAATCTCAATATTAACTCACTTACCAATGAGACAGAATCACTAGAAAACGTGTTCAAAAGTCTCACTTCTGCCTGATCGCATTTGGATGCCTTCTTCAAACATTGTTTCTTTGCAGCAATTTCAAAAGAAAGATTTCTATCAACAAAATATTATAAAGATGAGCTACATCGCTTCCGTACATGCAAGGCAGATATTAGACAGTCGCGGTAACCCTACCGTAGAAGTTGAAATTATAACGGAGAATGAAAACATGGGCCGTGCTGCGGTACCAAGCGGCGCCAGTACCGGTATACACGAAGCGATGGAACTGAGAGACGGAAATAAAAAATTATACCTGGGTAAAGGCGTATTGAAGGCTGTTCAAAATGTAAACAATACGATAGCAGATAAATTACTGGGATGGGATGTGGCAGATCAAACCGGCATCGATGCCATGATGATTGACCTGGATGGTACGGAAAATAAAAGTAAACTGGGTGCAAATGCAATGCTGGCCGTAAGCCTGGCGGTGGCTAAAGCTGCTGCTCTGGAAACAAACCTGCCCTTGTACAGGTATATCGGCGGAACCAATGCAAAGCTGCTTCCCATTCCGATGATGAATATTTTAAATGGCGGAGCCCATGCTGATAATAAAATAGATTTCCAGGAATTTATGGTAATGCCGGTAGGCGCAAAATCATTCAGCGAAGGTTTACGCTGGGGCGTGGAAATTTTTCATGCCCTGAAAGCAGTTTTAAAGAAAAAAGGTTACAGTACCAATGTGGGAGATGAAGGTGGGTTTGCCCCTGATATACAGAGTAACGAAGAGGCTATTGAAACCGTATTGACTGCTATTCAGGCAGCTGGCTATAAGGCCGGTTCCCAGATTGCGATCGCCATGGATGCCGCCAACAGTGAGTTGTGGAATGCCAAAGAGAAAAAATACATTTTCCATAAAAGTGACGGAAAGAAAATGACCAGCGAGCAACTGGTAAAATACTGGGAAGACTGGTGCCGTCAATACCCGATCATTTCCATAGAAGATGGTATGGCAGAAGATGACTGGAAAGGATGGAAAATGCTGACCGATGCAGTTGGAGAAAAATGCCAGCTGGTTGGCGATGATCTTTTTGTGACCAATGTAAATCGTTTACAAAGAGGAATTGATGAAAAGATCGGAAATGCATTACTGGTAAAAGTGAACCAGATCGGAACACTAACAGAAACTATCAATGCTGTAAGCCTTGCACAAAACAATGGTTTCAATACCATCATGAGCCACAGAAGCGGGGAAACGGAAGACAGTACCATTGCTGACCTTGCAGTGGCATTGAATTGCGGCCAGATCAAAACCGGATCTGCTTCAAGAAGTGATCGTATGGCAAAATACAATCAGCTGATACGTATTGAAGAAATGCTCGGAGAAACGGGAATATATCCTGCAGGTAAAATCAAATTCGGAAAATAATCTTCCATTGAATTTTATAAAGCTTCATCCCAGGGTGAAGCTTTTTTTATTTTAAGAAAATTTTTTATCAAACTCAGATAAAAAGCTGAAATTTGATTATTCTGACATGAATAAGAAAGTACTTACCTTTTTTAAGAACAAATACATCATTGCCACTTTACTTTTTGTGATGTGGATGATTTTTTTTGATCCAAAGGATTGGTCGTTGATTGCCAACAGGATAGATAAGCTGAAGGATCTGCAAAAGAGTGAAAAACACCTCCAGAAAAAGATCTCAGATACCCGTCAGGAGCTGAGTTTGCTTAAAACCAGTGCACAAACCATTGAGAAGTATGCAAGGGAAAAATACATGATGAAAAAAGACAATGAGGACGTCTTCATAGTAAATTCCCCATAAAAAACGAAAAAAACACCTGATCTGATACAATATTAATTTCAGGGCGCCGTTTAATATTCGGATAATGATTTTTTTACTTCAAAACGGATTACAACTATGAATAGTATCACACCAGATGACCTACTGTTATTTCTATACAATGAAACGTCACCCGAAATGACGATCGCTATAAAATCAGCATTGGAATCAGATTATCGCCTTCAGGAATCAATGAATGAAATGATCATATCAATGGACAACCTGGAAGCAATAAGTTACTCTCCCCGCCAGCAGGCCATCGATAAAATTTTAGCTTACGGAAAGAAAGCCATCAACTCAGAAGCTTAACTTTTTAATGAAATATTTGTTCCCTGTTCTTTGAACAGGGTTTTTTTATGACAAAAAAGGAACGGTATCAATTTCTGATCAATTATTTCCTGGAGCATGCGCCAGATGCGGAAACGGAATTATTTTACGATAATCCATACCAGTTACTCGTGGCAGTTATCCTGTCGGCCCAGTGTACAGATAAAAGAGTGAATCTGACTACCCCCACTATTTTTAAAAAATATCCGGACCCAAAAAGTCTGAGTGAGGCTAGCGTAGAGGATATTTTCAGCCTGATCAAAAGTATTTCCTATCCGAATAACAAAGCAAAACATCTGCAGGGAATGGCAAGGCTTTTAATGTGTGAATTTAACGGGGAAGTGCCTATGACGGTGGAAGAACTCATACAATTACCCGGGGTAGGAAGAAAAACAGCTAATGTAATCACCTCTGTTATTGACGGACAGCCAAATATGGCAGTGGATACGCATGTTTTCAGGGTAAGTGCCCGTTTAGGACTTACCACCGGAGCTAAAACCCCTTTGGCTGCCGAAAAACAACTGATATCTGCTATTCCGGAACAGTACGTTCATGTGGCACATCACTGGCTTATTTTACATGGAAGATATGTTTGCACGGCCAGGAGTCCGAAATGCAGCGTTTGCCCGCTTTCTCCTGCCTGCCGTTACTATAATAAAATGAAAAAAACGGTTAAAGAGATTTAAAGAAATTTACCGTAATTTGTGAAGCCTATACCGTTATTGACCGAATATAAAATTTAAAAGGACTTATTAATGAAACGTTATGCATTCCTGTTATGCACTCTTGTACTAACAGGGCTTACCAAAACCACTACTGCACAGTATTATTTTTATAATAGTGATTACTATGATAATCCTGTTGTATTTGAAGTAGGCGGTTCATTGAATGCCTTCAATTCTTTCACAGATATTGGCGGAAAAAAAGGTATTGGTGGAAAATTCACGAAAGATCTGATCATGGGCACTACCAAAATGGGTGGTGGCGTATATTTCAGTGCCTTGTATAAAAATGCAATTGCTTTAAGATTGGAAGGTGCATTTGGCAAACTGGAAGCAAATGATAATGTACTGGCAGGTGTTACGGA
>JANNZE010000171.1:0-7915 GCA_031410455.1 Chitinophagaceae bacterium
GTTAAGGATTCGCGATTGCTTCAGGTAGTTGTTGTTTTTTCCGTAGATGAATAAGCAACTGCCATCTTTAATTTTATCTATAATAGGCCTGTTATAGGCTTCCGGTAATGCCGGGCAACCCCAGCTTCTTCCGAGAAATCCTTTTGTTCTGATGAAACTTTCACTCACATATGGAGCAGAATGCATAACAATGGCTCTTTCCTCTGCTCTGTCATTGATGCCCGATTCCAGCCCCGCCAGTTTCATAGAATAACCATGTTTGCCATTATAAGTACCCAGTGTTTCATAAAAACCTAAACTGCTTTGGAAACTCTCCGGCTTATTAGAAAAATTTTCAGCAAACTCAGCACCGGAATTTTGACCATGTGCCACGTAAGTATGAAAAAGGATCTTCTCATTATCCAGATCGATCACGTACATTCTCTTTTCGGATGACGGTTTTGTAAAATCAACCACCGTAAGAACCTGATCTTTCAGGATGAGCCCCTTATTCACCAGGTAATCACGTCCTTTAACTGCATAATTGAACACCTCGAACGATAAGCCGGCATTCTGAAGACCGATGTGTTCATATACCGACATTACATAAGTTGATGCCGCATGGGTAATATTCTGAAAAGCAGCTATCTTCTTTTCAGAAGCCATTGATTTTGAGGTAGAAAATACGAAAGGAGAATGAATTAATGCCAGCACCAGGCATAAGGAGATTAATTTTTTCCATGATCGATTCTTCATAGTAGATATTTAGTATAAGTTAGACGGAAATTCGGCGGAAATATTGTGTTCAATAACAATATGACAGGTGCAAATTTACCATACATCCTCCGCTTTTAAAAACCTTTGCTGTTAAGCTTAACCTAAAAAAAAGACCTGCCGTATCAGCAGGTCTCTCATTATCAATGATTTATAATTATTGCCTGATCAGCTTGATAACTTCTCCGTTAGAAAGAGAAAGAATATACATTCCTTTAGGAAGGCTTTGCAGGTTCAAAGTAGTTCGGTAATCTGATAACATATATTTTCCAACTGTTACGCCGGTTGCATTTCTTAATACCGCCATAGAATTCAATAACAGTTTATCATTGAATGCTATTGTAACCATACTTGTGAATGGATTAGGGAAAGTTTTTACCACCGAAGTTTTAATAACCACATTAACCGACACGATGTTACTGAGTGTGCTGTTTCCGTCAAGGTCAACCTGCTTCAAACGGTATGTATTGATGCCGGATAATGGTGTGTAATCCAGGAAAGTATAGTTCGCGTTTTGCAAATTCTGGGTAGAAACAAATCCAATGGATGTCCATTTACGCTGAGAAGCATCCGAGCGAAGGATCTCAAATCCGCGGTTGTTTCTTTCTGATGCAGTTGACCAGCTCAGTTTCACTTCTTTCTCAATCAGCATTCCATTAAAAGAGATCAGCGTAACCGGTAATGGTTGTTGTCTTTCACCACGGATAGCAAAGTTGTAAGTTGCTTCATCAGCATCATTATTTGTAATTGTAATAATGGCATTTTTAACACCTAAAGTTGTTGCGATAAATTGCACAGTAAAAGATGTGGAATCACCTGGTGCAACTGATGCAGCAGGAAAAGAAGTAATCAAAAAATGAACAGCATCAGGCCCCGAAATTACCGGCATACTTAATGTGAGCGTATCCGACCCTGTATTTTTTATCACGTACGTTCTGAAAACCGGATTTCCGCTGGTATAGAAGCCAAAATCAGTTCCGTTGGTAACAGATGGTGTAAGATCCCCGTCAAGGATACATTCTCCAAACCCTGATAAACGGATGTTAGATTGGAGCGGACCACAATATGTTCCGGCGGCAAATGGAGTATCAGCCACCCAGTTTGATGTATTTCCGGAATTATTAAAATTATGTAAGGTGCCATTCTGCGCTACACAAGTATCATGCTTATCCTTAAGTATTAGCTCTGTATAATTATTTCCGTTTGCAGCTCCCTGGTTGAAATCATAATAAGCCAATAAACCAGGTGAATCATCATTAACCTGACAATTCATACTCGCTGCGATCTCTGCCTGAGTTCTCGCATAATTCCAGAGGCGGACCTCATCCATATTTCCTGCGTAGTAATTTGAAAAGTTGAATCTTCCCAATTCCAATATTGTTTCAGTATAAGGCACAGCTGCTGAAGAAGACACCAGCGAATTGTTCTTATATAAATTCATGATGCCTGTACCTGCGTCGTAGGTAACAGCTACATGATACCACAACCCGGCAGTCAAGGCTATCGGATCAGTAACTTCAGTGAAGCCGCTACCAGAATGGCCTGCAGCTAATTGCATATTGTTCAGATAAAATGCCGTTCCGGTTCCGGAAATCAAATTCGGGAAACCACCCTGGGCATCCGGTTTGATCCATGCTTCTTTTGTATAACTTCCACTCACTACTAAAGGCAGCGAAACATAATCATCAGTGCCATCGAAATTAAGTGACTGGCCAATGCTCTTGTAGATACCGGTTACGGCAAAAGTATATGTTCCATCGTTCGCGTCATTACTATTTACAGTGATGGTTGCATTTTTAACTCCTAATGGAGCAGATGGAGAAAAGGTGACAGTAAAAGTTGCAGAAGCCCCAGCAGCTACTGTTGCAGGTGCTCCACTCACCACAAAATCAGTGGAAGAACTGGTAATAGAACTGATATTTAAAACATCACTTCCGGTATTATTGATAACAAAAGTTTTAACGATAGGAGCGGAATAAAAATCCCCAAAATCAGTTCCGTCCGTAAGAACCGGGGTAATATCTCCTGAAACAATACAATTGCTGTTTCCTGTTATATGAATATTAGGACTGGCACTGCAATATCCACTTAAAGAAATTCCGTCTGCAACCCAATTGGAAGTAGCCCCTGTTAATGCAAAATTGATAAGGGTTCCATCCTGAGGATTACAGAAGCTTGCTCTGTCGCGAAGGGAAGTTTCTGTTGTATTATTTCCCCCGCCAATACCTTGCTGAAAATCATAATAGGCCAGTAATCCCGGTGTATCGTCGGTTAACCTGCAGTTCATGCCGGCTGCGATCTCCGCCTGGGTTCTTACCACACTCCACACTCTTACTTCATCCATATTTCCACTATAGAAATTGGAAAAAACGAATCTTCCCAGTTCCATATTGGTTTCCGTGTACGCAGGAGCAGTTTGGGCATCCACCAATATTCCATTGCGGTATAATTTCATATCACCGGTTGCACCATCATAAGTAACAGCAATGTGAACCCATGTTCCTGCCGTTAAAGGTGTGGGATCGATCACCTCATTAAAAGAAGGTGAATGACCGGCGGCCAGTGACATATTATTCAAATAAAGTGCTGTTGATGACCCTGATAATATATTAGGGAAACCTGCGGTGTTATCGGGTTTTATCCAGAGTTCTTTGGTATAACTGCTACTTATTACAAAAGGCAACGTTACATAATCATCCGCTCCGTCAAAATTGAGTGAATTGCCAGTTTGTGCAAATGGCTGAAAAGAGAAAGACAATAAAAATGAAACTAATAAAGTTTTGATAAGGAAAATTTTCTTCATGCGATAATTTTTTGGGGTATGTGTAACAGGCACGTATAATTGTAAATGAAGTTAATGAATGTAATTTGTATGCAGAAATCGAACCATTGTTGAAATAGAACAATAAATTTGATATAATTACATTTATACGATGCAGAAATCTAAAAACCAGCCCTTGAATGTCTGTTGAAAGCGTACAAATTCCCCGAAAAAAAATATATTTTGCTCATTTGGATGGCCTTCGTTTTTTCTGTTTTCTGGCTGTATTCCTGTTTCACAGTTTTCATACAGATGACCCCGCTATTGCAACGGACCGGGGATTTAACCTGGTAAAGCATCACCTGTTCGGAAATGGTTTTTTGGGTGTAAATTTTTTCTTTGTTCTCAGTGGTTTCCTCATCACCTATCTGCTGATTGAAGAAAGGAAACTAAAAGGCAAGATCAATATTCCGAATTTCTGGCTGAGAAGAATCTTAAGGATATGGCCATTATATTTTGCCTGTGTTTTTTTAGGTTTTGTATTGTTTCCACTCGCTAAAAAAATGGCAGGGGGCATCCCAGTTGAAAGTGCCAATCCCTGGTACTATATCGGCTTTATCAACAATTTCGATTATATCAACAAAGGACTACCCGATGCTCCCGGATTAGGGGTATTATGGAGTATTGCGATTGAAGAACAATTCTACCTGGTTTGGCCATTGGTACTAACAGTTTTCCCGGTTAAGAAATACTGGATACCATTTGTAATCATTATTGCAGGCAGCCTTTTTTACCGGGCTTATCATGATGTTCCCATCTTACATGAGATGCATACTTTAAGTTGTATCGGTGATATGGCTTTGGGAGCATTAGGTGCCTGGCTGATACTGGAAAGGCAATCTTTTTATGAAAAAATCGTTCATCTGCCCAAAGGGATCATCGTACTTAATTATGTATTATTTATAATGATCTTCCTTTTCAGGGATGAGATACTGCTGGAGAACCATTATATCCGCATTTTTGAAAGAATGATCACGGCATTCGTGATCCTGATCATTATTATGGAACAGTGTTTTTCCAGGCATTCATTTTATAAGATGGGAAATTTTAAACTGGTTTCCGGTTTAGGGCTCATCACGTATAGTTTGTATTGTATTCATTTTATGGTGATATCCGCAATCAACGGCGTTATGGCAAAATTTGGTTTGAACCATCATCCATGGCAGATCATTTTTTTACATACTTCCGTGGCATTGCTGATAACGGTGATAGCGAGTAAAATAAGTTATACCTATTTTGAAAGTCCGTTTCTGAAACTGAAAGATAAATTCAGTTACATAACAAAAAAATAAACCAGATCTTAATTATCGAAGGAGCACAGGCTGCAGAATTATTGATTCAGGCGTAATTGGCTACTTTCGTAAAACAACCTCCGTTTTTCATGAAGGAAACGATTGCCACAAAAGAAATTATCGGTTATTTAAAACAGAATTATCAGTCCACCGGATTTATCGATGGCCTGAAAATAAAATACCGCTGCCTTATTTGTCCTTTTTCAGCATTGATAGAAGAAGTGAAGCCGGGAGAAAAAGTGGGTGATATCGGGTGCGGCTCCGGCCAGTTCATGTTACTTATCGAACATTTTGCAAAACCTTCTGAAATTTTCGGAATTGAGATCAGTCCGCGGCTGGTGAAAAATGCTAATAATCTTTTCCAGGGAAAGGGCAATGGAAATTTCCGATTCAGTACTTATGACGGAACCCATTTTCCTGAAGAAATCAGCAGCATGGATGTGATCTTTCTGGTGGATGTATTACACCATGTTCCGTCGAAGCTGCAGCCCTCTTTTTTGAAAAATATTTTTCTTCAAATGAAATCCGGTTCCAGGCTGGTGTTAAAGGATATTGATGCCTCCAGCCCGCTGGTATTTTTTAATAAGTGCCATGATCTCATTTTTGCCCGTGAGATCGGTCATGAAATATCGTACAGCAAAGCACAAAATATTATTGCAGAAAACGGGCTGAAGATTCTGCATAAAAGTAAAAGAACCATGTATGTCTACCCTCATTACACCATCGTTGCACAAAAATAAAATCAACCGATATTTTCTCCTGTTCTGTTTTGCGTTACTGTCTGTATATCCTGTATACAGAAATTTCTATTACAGTAATGGCATCAAAACCTATGAACGCCACATAGCCGTGCTTGAAGGAAGATCTGAATATTACAATCCATGGCAGTACCGTGTTTTATGCCCGTATACAGTAGAAGGTATGTTGTGGGTATATAATCATACCATTGATAAAATATACCCGATCGAACAGAAGTTTCATTTCAATATCGAGAATACTTCCGGTATCAATGAAGAAACTTCAGAATTTATCCGCCTGATGCAAACGCCGGGCGCAATGAAGTATATGATCATCTTCATTTTCTTCCGTTTTATTGAACACTTCATCATCTTTTGCCTGGCCTGGAAATTATGGGCAGCTTTCATTAAAAATAAATGGCTCATCTTTTTTGGAATTAATTTCCTGGCACTGGCTTTCGGAAATGCCGTAACTGCGGCAGACCTGAGTTTTAATACCTACATGGACATTATTTTTTATCTTCTGGCTGCCAACATCATTCTTTTCAAAAAGAATCCTATCTGGATCATCCCGATTTCAATGGTTGCAGCCTTCAACAGGGAAACCGGAATGCTGATCCCTTTTTTATACATTATTTCTCAATTTGATTTTACTCAATTTTCTTTCAGAAGAATGAATATTGCTGCTGTAAAATGGCCATCAGCAAAGCCGTGGATGATCACCGCCATTTCCTATATACTTTTTTTCGCCGTATTTTTTGCTTTGCGTCAGCATTTCGGATATCGCACGCAACAGGTATGGAAAGCCGAATCAGGCTGGCCGATGCTCAAATTAAATCTCTTCAGTGCTGTTGGAATGAAAGCATATATGGAACTGATCGGAACTTTTGGCGTGATCCCGCTCATCATCCTGTACTGCTTTAAAACATTTCCTTACATTTTAAAAAAATGGTTTTTATTTATAGTACCGGCCTGGTTTGCCATTCATTATATTTCTGTAGTGGCCTATCAAACAAGATTGTTCATGGTTCCCATGATTCTTATAATGTTGCCTATGATGCTGCTGGTTGTGGAAAAAATATATACAGTGCCCAAAACATCTGAAAGCATATAAAATGAAAGCATATATTCAACTGATCAGGCCAAAAGACTGGGCAAAGAATTCTTTCCTCTTTATTCCATTATTTTTTGCGGGAGAGATTTTTAATAAAGATATACTGCTGCAGGAACTGATCGGATTTTTTTGTTTCAGTTTTGTGGCCAGTGGAATTTATATCATCAATGATTACAGGGACATTGCAGAAGATCAGCTTCATCCTGTAAAGAGAAACCGTCCATTGGCATCAGGAGCAGTTTCCAAAACCGTTGCAATCATCATTTGTTTATTGCTGATAACAACAGGACTTACAGCTGCATGGTTCATCAGGGATAAATTCTTTTTTGTGCTCGCGATTTATTTTCTGCTGAACCTGGGCTATTCATTCGGGCTTAAAAATATTTCGATACTCGATATCATTATTATATCTATAGGATTTGTACTGAGAGTAAAATCAGGTGCAGTGATTGCACGGATCGGTTTAAGTGAATGGCTGGTGATCATGGTCTTCCTGCTTGCCTTATTTATGGCCATGGCCAAACGCCGGGATGATGTACTCATCAAAATAACTTCCGGAAATGATATGCGAAAATCAGTGAAGGGATATAACCTGGAATTCATCAATACAGCCATCTCTCTTATCTGTGCAGTGATACTTGTTGCATACTTAATGTACAGCATGTCGCCGGAAACAATGGCCAGGTTAAACACATACAGGTTGTATTATACCTCCCTTTTTGTGATCGCCGGCATATTCCGATACCTGCAACTGATTTATGTTCAGCAGAACTCCCAATCTCCTACAAATATTTTATATAAGGACCGTTTTATACAGGCCAGTATTGTATTGTGGGTGATCAGTTTTTATATTATACTTTACGCAAAGAACATCACCATTTTTAAATAAAGCATTGAAAAAAACGATAGCATTTTTTGATTTTGATGGCACCATTACGCGAAAAGATACCATGCTGGAGCTGATCCGCTATGCAAAAGGTGATCTGATTTTTTTTATAGGGCTGGTCCGTTTATTGCCATGGCTGGCTGGTATGAAAGCAGGATTGATAAAAAATGAAACCGCCAAAGAAAAAATGCTTTCCCTTTATTTTAAAGGAATCGGCCTTAAAGATTTTAATGAATTGTGTGCCGGTTTCACTACAAATAAGCTTCCATCCATTATCAGGAAAGATGCTATGGACGCCATTGAAAAAGATAA
>JANNZE010000172.1:0-3701 GCA_031410455.1 Chitinophagaceae bacterium
CTCCGTTCGATGTACAAAAACCTTCTTCAGCAATGTATGCTTTGATAGGCTTGGTATTAGGTACCATCATCGGTATTTTATTATCTGTTTCCGGTGTGTCCACCTGCTTCAAAACCTTCCGCTACCAACGCATCACATCCGCATTGTTGTGCCTTTAGCGCAAACTTGCTGCTGCTTACCACATGTACAACTGTTATTCCGTGTTCTTTAAGACGGGAGGTATAGGTAGCCGGGTTGCCTGCAGAAGTAAAAACAATGGGAACTTTTTCTGCAATGATGGTTTGGATATGGTCTTCAATATCGGGATATAATAAAGGCACGTTAACCGCAAAAGGTTTATCGGTAGCTGCTTTGCATTTTTTTATATGCTCTTTTAAGATATGCGGGTACATGCTACCGCTGCCAATGATACCAAGGCCGCCTGCATTGCTCACAGCACTGGCCAGCCGCCAACCACTTGCCCAGATCATTCCGGCCTGAATGATCGGTAATTCAATATTAAATAATGATGTAATCCGGCTTCCTGTAAACATATATTATTACTTACTGCCGCCGAGATCAATGGCGGTGTTGTCACCAATGTTAAGGTTACGGCTCACGCCTTTTACTTCGGCATCGCTGCCAATCAGCGAATTGTTGAGTACAATTTCGGAAAGATTTGAATACGAACCGATAATAGAATCCTTGATGAGCGCATTTCCAATGATCGTATGTTCACCAATGGCCACATTAGGACCAATGATGGAATTTTTTATAATACATCCCGTACCAATACTTACCGGTGGAATGATGATGGTGTTCTGAAAAGTATTGCTGTAAGGTTGCTTATCTGCAAATTTTTTCAGCAGGATAGCATTGGATTCAATCAGCGAATCCTTTTTACCGCAATCGAACCAGTGCGTTACTTTGAATGACTGGAATTTTGCACCCTGTGTGATCATACATTCCAGTGCATCAGTAAGGCTGAATTCATCGTATTTCTTGAGGTTATTTTCGATGATCTTATCCAGGCAATTAAAAAGGAAATTGGTCTCTTTTATCTTATAAACGCCCACCAGCGCCATATTGCTTTTCGGGATCGCCGGTTTTTCCACCACCCTTGTTATAAAACCGGTTTCATCTATCTCTGCCACCCCAAAATTGCGGGGATCATCCACCTTCTTCACACCCAGCATAGAATGTGGTGTTTCAAGGATGGCTCTTACATCATATTCAGCAATGGTATCGCCTAATATGATCATCACTTCATCATCTCCCACTATATCCTTCGTAAGATTGATCGCATGGCCGGTTCCGTGACGCTCTCCCTGTGTTATAAAATGGCACTGGAGATCCGGATATTTTGTGTTTACATAATCCTGTATTTTATCACCTAAATAGCCAATGATGAAAATGAATTCGTGAATACCTGCTTCCCTGAGTTGATCCACAATAATGCTGAGGATAGTTTTGCCGGCAAGCGGTATAAGGGCTTTAGGTTGTGTATAGGTATGAGGCCTGAGTTTTGTTCCTGCGCCTGCAACTGGAATGATTGCCTTCATTATTTCTGTTTTTAGAACCGGCTGGATTGTAACATACCGGAACTTCAATCGGGCGGTGAAAGTAATAAATTTTATATAAACCGATTTTCTGTACGAAGTTGATCTTTTATAATCACATGAAACGTTATGAATAGCACTTCAACCGTGCTTATATTTGCTGACTAAATGTTAATGATGCAAAAAGATACGGCCGTATTCGATCTCATCAGCCAGGAATTGAAAAGGCAAAGAAATGGAATAGAACTGATTGCCAGTGAAAATTTTACCAGCCTTGAAGTGATGCAGGCGATGGGCACCGTGCTAACCAATAAATATGCAGAGGGTTATCCAAATAAACGATATTATGGTGGTTGTGAAATTGTTGACCAGGTAGAACAACTGGCCATTGACCGCATAAAACAGGTTTTCAACTGCGAATATGCCAACGTTCAGCCACACAGCGGAGCACAGGCAAATGCCGCTCTGATGATGGCCATTTTACAACCCGGAGATGCCATACTTGGTCTGGACCTGAGCATGGGCGGACATCTTACCCATGGTTCACCGGTGAATTTTTCAGGCAAGATTTACAAACCATATTTCTATGGAGTAAAAAAAGAATCCGGCCTTATTGATTATGAAATGCTGGAACAACAGGCCCGTACACATAAACCAAAGCTGATCATCTGCGGTGCTTCTGCTTACAGCCGTGATATTGATTATGCTCGCATCCGGAAAGTGGCAGACGAGATCAATGCATTTGTTCTGTGTGATATGGCTCATCCGGCAGGACTGATCGCCAAAGGATTATTATCCTCACCATTTGAACATTGTCATTTTGTTACCAGCACTACCCATAAAACTTTACGCGGCCCCCGTGGCGGAATTATTTTAATGAAGAAGGATTTCGAAAATCCATTCGGGCAGAAAGATCCGAAAGGAAATACCAGGATGATGAGCCACCTGATAGACATGGGTGTTTTCCCGGGAACACAGGGCGGGCCACTGGAACATGTGATTGCTGCAAAAGCAGTTGCTTTCGGTGAATTATTAAGCGATGATTTTACCGTATATGCAAAACAGGTACAAAGCAACGCCCAGGCCATGGCGAAAGCCTTCATGGATAAAGGATATGAGATCATCAGTGGCGGCACCGACAATCACCTGATGCTCATTGACCTTCGCAATAAGAATATAACCGGAAAGAAAGCACAGGAAACACTGGATAAGGCGCATATCACTTTAAATAAAAATGCTGTGCCTTTTGATGACAAAAGCCCTTTCGTTACCAGCGGTATCCGCGTAGGCGTTCCGGCAGTTACAACGCGTGGCATGAAAGAAAAAGATATGAGCACAATTGTTGATTTCATTGACAGGGTATTGATGAACATTGACGATGCTGTTGTAATCAGTGAAGTTTGTGCTGATGTAAATAAATTAATGGAACAATTACCGCTCTACCCTGAATTATAAAATCATTTTATGTTACAAAGAATTCAATCGATCTGGTTATTTCTCGCAGCCCTATGCGCTTTTGCAAGCCTGAAACTTCCTATCTACACAGGAACAGATACGGCCTTACAAAATATTCGTGTGGAAGGAACCACCACCATTCCCATCATGATGGTCACTATTGCTATTGGAGTGATAGCACTGATCAATATATTTTTATACAGCAACAGAATGTTACAATTCCGTTTGTGCTTACTCGGAATCATCCTGGAAGCGGGATTGATTTTTCTATATGTAAAATACATCAATCAACTGGCTGACGGAACGTATGCATTGACCTCCATCTTACAGGCCGGTGTTCTATTTTTCCTTTTTGCTGCAGCACGCGGGATCAGGAAAGACGAAAAGCTGATAAGAGAAAGTAACAGGTTGAGATAAAAGAAGAAATTATTATAAATGTTGAATTGAAATACAACATTTCCGGATGTAATGGTACGTGCACGAAACATGGTTATTTTGAATGATGAATTTTAAATTTTAAATGAAATACATATTCTGTTTTTCAATACAACATTCATAACTCAAATGCAATGGTTCGTGACACACGAAACATGGATTATTTTGAATGATGAATTTTAAATTTTAAATGATATACAAATTCTTTTTTTTAATTCAACACTCAACTTTCAACCTTCAACACAACTACAAAAATTTCCCCGTAAAACTCTT